>JANTGO010000021.1 GCA_024763015.1 Flavobacteriaceae bacterium | reverse complement strand
GTTGCCCATACTGTTGGAATCTCCCACTGCTACTGTATTTCCGGCTGCATCGTGGGTTTCCAGATAATGTTCAAAATTGTCGTCCGGCACATAAGTCGTTTGCGTTAGAGCTTGGCAATCTGCCGTTGATTGCACATAGGTTGCCGTATTATCTTTTTCCCAGTCTTGATAATCGCCGGTTCCATTGTTGGCATCGGTGGCATTATCTACATATATACAAGTCAAATTAGGATTGCCGGTGGCTCTAAACCGGGAATAAGTGATTCCGCCACTTGTATAGGTACCGTTTAATAATGCATTTGCACCATTTTGAATATGTAAATCACTCAAATCATTATTTCTTAAATCAAGACGTTCCAAATGGGTATTTTGATCCAGGTCAATATGAGTTAATTGATTATTTGATAATATCAGAAATTTCAAATTTGGCACGTTTACTAGTAAAATGTCACTTAATAATGAGTTAGAAGCTGTCACACTTAATAACGAAGTATGTCCTGTCAAATCCAAGTAACTGATATTGGTGTGACTGATATATAAAGTTCTAAGTGCCGGATTTTGTGATACGTCAATATTTGCCAAAGACGAGGAATGAGCATATATGGTTCTGAGGTTGGATAAGCTACCCGTAGTCAGTGATACCAAGGGATTAGAATAACAATACAAATTTTGTAAATTTTGATTGTGACTAACATCTATTTGGGTGAGTTGATTTTGATAACAATATAAATTGACTAATGCCGTAAAACTGTCAATACCCGTTAAATCAGATATGTTTTGATTGCTGATATTTAGCGTTTGAACATTTTCTATATTTTGTTTTTCTACCCGTTGGTTATTATGAACACCATCGCCCATACCGTTATTTTCCAAATAGGCTTCAAAATTTGCATCGGGAATTCTCACCAGTTCGGGACAACCACCCGGACCCGAATAATGAGACATGGTTTGATCTATATCAAAATTTTGATAAACACCGGTGCCGTTATTGGCAGCTACCGGGTCGTCAACCGAAACACAATATAACAAAGGACAATTTGTTAGGTTTACATCTTCAAGATTGTTATTGTGACCGTTGGCTAATAAGACGCGTTCAAGCGGCGGATTGTTATGGGCATTAACTTTACGTAAACCTTGTACGCCAACTGCATTTTGGGTTGCCGTCAGATCAAGAAATTCAAGTTGATTGCCCCGGACATAAACATCTCTCAATTGTGTATTATGCGTTAAATCTAAAACACCAATCTGGTTTTGAGAGCAATATATATCTATTAAATCAGGCATATTGCTCACATTTAAAGCTGATAATTGATTGTGGCTAATCCTTAAATATTTTAAATTTGGGTTGTTGGATAAATCAATAGAGGTCAACTGATTATTACCGGCGACTAAATCTTCCAATAACGGATTTTGTGTTACATTCAGACTTGTTAGTTCGTTATCGAAAATATGTAAGTATGTAAGATCAGGGTTGTTCGTAAGATCAATTTGAGAAATTTGACACCAACTTAGGCTTATCCTTTTTAAAGCAGGTAAACGGGTAACATCAATTTGTGCAAGTGACGAATTCGAATCGCAGTATAATCCTTCAAGGTGACGGTTGTCCAGATTGGTTAAACTTGTAAGGTTATTTTGGTCTAATTGTAAACCTGTAAGCATTTTCATATCTTCCAAACCGGTTGCATCGGCAATTTGACTATCAGTCGGACCAAAAAAGACTGCGTGTTTAATCTGATAAGTTTCCACATAATTATCCAAGGTGGTATCCCAACCTTGCCCGATCATAGCTTGTTCAAGATGGTCATCCGGGACATAAGTAAGATGTTTGAATTCGTAAGTGGTGCCGTTGCCCGGATACTGGTTGGTATCTATATTGTTATCGGGAATTGCGGAACTAACAGTCATATAATCATTAGTGGGCGTAATACTAATAAAATTATTACCGGCGGTTCCTTGGGACAGTCCTATGGAAGCCGTTTGATGCGGGTCAGTAATATTCCCAGGACCGTATTGAAACTCAATATTATTGGTATGTTCATATAAAATAGCTTTAAAACTGACGGTGCTTCCCGCATCTCGCCAAGAAATGTTTCGCCATTCTACTATAAATTTTCTGTTGGGTGCCGACCCTTGAATATCATAAATAATTTTACCGTTATCAACAGTTCTGATATACAAATCGTCCCAAAGCGGTGCCACAATATCTGTTGTTGATGTACTGGCTAAATCATTATTGTAGTCAACAGCCACGTATGTACCAAAACGCAAAGCGCCATTGGTACTTATATTGACCGTCGTATAGTTTTGACCATTATAATTAAAGGTAAAACCCAAAGGACGATCATAAATGGTATTATCATCTTTGTCTTGGTTGACAAAATATTCATTTCCTGTGGTAAGGTGCTGATAATTTACAGATCGTTTAAAAACAGTATAATACTGATACAACTGCTGACCAAATGTAAAGTGGGTCAAAAACGAGAGAATGAGAGTTAGAATAATTTTTTTCATCATAAAAAATTTTAAGTTAGAAATCTTGATCATATTAAAAAAATGATTAATTTTGATAGTGTAAAGGTAGATGCACAACACAAACAAAACAAATATTTAGGGTACTCAAAAGGTACTCATGAGGGTACTCAAAAGGTACTTTTAACGGTTTTTTTTAAGGAAAAACCCTTTTTTAACGAATATTAGTCAAATTGTTATGAAAAAATTATTTTTTTCTGTTTTAATGTGCTTTGTATTTTTTACTATTTCTGCACAAGATGATTCAGATAGTATTTCTCAAAAAAAAAGTGTCTTACGAAAACAATTAGCCAATACTGAGGATGTACAAATTCGTGCACAAACGCAGCTCGAATTGGCAAAGATCTATCTTCAAGATTCTTCATTTAGTGCCGAGGGCTTACTCAATAAGATAATTGATGAAAAGGCTAAAAGTAAATTTCCTGATGCTTATTTGCTTTTAGGTGAGATATATATACAAAGACATCAGTTGGATACGATTTCATATTTTTTGAATTTGGCTGAGCAGCAAGCCTTGCAACAAGACCGAAAAAAGTTACTTGCTAAAATTTATTACAAACAAGGTGATGTTGGATATTATACCAATCATTATAAAACTTCGGAAAAGTTATACAGAAGGGCGATTCATCAAGCTGAAATTGTTGGGGACTATTCTTTAAAAGCTGATATATTAACAGATTTGGCTTATATTTATATTGTTTGGTCAGATAAAAATCAAGCCCTACAAAAATTAGATGAGGCATTAAAGCTATCGGATAGTATCGGTTATATCAAGGGAAAAGCACGTGCGTCATTGGCATTGGGAAATATTTATCATGGCTTGGAAAAACACCAACAATCACTTACGTATTACCGGAAAACCTTACAAGCAGCCAAACAAATAAATAATTTGCAAGGAATGGGTATTGCGTATGGAAACATCGGGATGTCATATCTTGAGCTGCACCAAGATAGTCTTGCTATTAGTAACTTAAAGCAATCTATTAAGTATTCTCATGATGCAGGGTCGTATTTATCCGAATCCAATGCCTATATGGATTTGGGAATTATTTTTGCCAGACAAGGAAAAGGAAAGCTTGCTTTGAATTATGCTGATAAAGGTATTTCTTTAACAGAAAAATTCGGTTCTAAGGAGGATATTTCGCAAGCATTAAACTCTAAAGCCGAGGCTTTGTCCCACTTGCACGATTATAAACTAAGCAATAGATATTTGGATAAATCTATTGCGATGGCTAAGCAAATTGGGTATGGATTATTACTTCAAAAATCTTATTATTCTTATGCAGAAAATTTGAAAAAAATGGGTGATTATCATTCTGCTTTTAACTATATGGAAAAGTATGTTCAAGTAAAAGATTCTATTGATCAAGAAAAATTTCATAAGCAGTTGGCGCATTTTGAGACCAAATATAAAACTTTGGAAAAACAGAAAGAAATTGAAGATTTACAACATCAAAAAGCTTTGCAAAAAGCACATTTTAACTTATTATTAATTAGTAGTATTGCATTGCTGTTATTAAGTTTTGGTTTGTTTTACATCATTATCCAAAGGCGAAAAAAACGTAGAAAAATTATGCATTTGGAATTAGAAAAATCTCAAATTGAGGCGAAGCGTTTGGCTGAACAATTAGCGCTAAAAAACAAGCAACTGACGACGCATGCGCTGAATATGATGCAAAAAAATCAATTATTGATGGCTTTTTCAAATGCTATAACAAATATTGTTGAGGCAAGTGAGGGAATTGTAAAAAAACAGTTGAAATCACTAAAGAATAAAGTAAACAGGCTAATTAATTCTGAAAAAGATTGGGATGCTTTTAAAATATTTTTTGAACAAGTAAACAAAGATTTCTTAAAAAACATTAAAGCGCTTTCTCCGGAATTGACGCAATCTGACTTACGAATGGCTACCTTACTTAAACTAAATATGAGCAATAAGGAAATTGCTTCCATTCTAAATATAACCTATCAAAGCGTAAAAAATGCGCAAAACAGGTTAAAAAACAAATTAAATTTGCCCCATGATGTCGATTTGCGAAATTACATCAATGAGTTATAAAAAAAGAGACGCCATAAGATAATGGCATCTCTTTATTATTTCTTAAATCCATTTGATCATAGGAAAATCCATGCGATGAGCCAATAGTTTATTTTTTGGATAAACCCTAAAAGTAAAATCATATACACCGGCAATTGTAACCGGTATCTCCCGATAATAGACACTGACATTTCTTTCCAGTTTTTCTGATTTCAAATTAAAAACGTATAGCAGTTTTTCCAAGCGATCATCCTGTCCTTTTCTACCAAAAAGTATTTCTACACCGATATCTTCGGGAGACAATCCGTCCAAGTCGAGTTTTAGTTTTACATTCATATTTTCTCCAAGCACCAATGGACGAACATTTGAATCGGGATACTCTGCGTTAATAATCGTGATATTATCCCATTTTTCTCTTACTTCTTTTTTCCAGTTTGTAATTTCATTGGCTATTTTATAATTGTCAGCTGTTAATGTATGTACTCTGTCAATTTGCGGTTGATAAAATTTTCGATTATAGTCCTCAATCATTCTTCTCATGGTAAAATTGGGGACAATTTCAGCAATATTCTTCTTAATCATTTCAACCCATTTTTCAGGGATATTATGTTCTCTTTGATAAAACTTTTCTTGTATTTCATCTTCCAATAAATCATAAATCGTTAAGGCATCCAGACTGTCTTGAAAAGCTTGATTTTCATAAGTTCGTTCTTCTTTCAAAGCCCATCCGGCACCGGGAACGTATCCTTCAGCCCACCAACCATCGAGTACGCTGAGGTTGAGCACCCCATTCATAATAGCTTTTTCACCACTGGTTCCGGAAGCTTCCAAGGGACGTGTCGGGTTGTTTAACCACACATCGACACCTTGTACCATATATTTAGCCAGATTAATATCGTAGTTTTCTACAAAAAATACCTTTCCGATAAATTCAGGCGACTTGCTGTATTCAATGACTTTCTTGATTAAATCTTGTCCCGCTTTGTCTTTAGGATGTGCTTTTCCGGCAAAGATGATTTGAGTGGGATGTTTCGGGTCGTTTAAGATGGCTCTTAATCGTTCAGGATTGTTAAAAATCAGTAGCGCACGTTTGTAGGTTGCAAATCTTCGGGCAAAACCAATCGTTAAGATATCTTCACGTAAACCCTCAATGCTTTTAAAAATAGTTCTTGGTGATTCATTGCGTTGTATCATTTCTTTTTTTAGACGCTCTTTCAAATAAGTAACCAATCTTTTTCTATAATGATTGCGTATGGACCATATTTTATCGGAATCGACATCATAGATTTTAGCCCACATGGACTTATCTAATTGTTTTTTGATATAATCTTTATCAATATTTTTTTGATAAAACTCATGCCATTTATTTCCCACCCAAAATGGTAGATGGACACCGTTGGTAACGTAAGTAATATGAGACTCTTGAGGAAAATATCCCGGGTATAAGCCTTCAAACATGTTTTGACTGATGGTACCATGCAGTTTACTGACTCCATTCATTTCTTGGGATAATTTTGCTGCCAAAATACTCATAGAGAATTTAGAAGTTTTATCCTGCGGATTGACTCTGCCTAATGCCATAAAGCTGTCCCAAGACAGATGTAATTTCTCGTTGTATCCGGCAAAAAATGCTCTAATCATATCTTCTGAAAAAGCATCGTGACCGGCGGGGACAGGCGTATGTGTGGTAAACAAACTGGAACTTCTAATGACTTCTTTGGCAATGCAATAGCTCAAATTTTCCTTTTCCATTAAGAGTCTTAAACGTTCAATGCCGGTAAAAGCAGCATGTCCTTCGTTTATGTGTACCAAATCAGGATGAATATCGAGCGATTCTAGCAAGCGGACACCACCAATGCCTAATAATATTTCTTGTTTAAGACGCATTTCGAGATCACCACCATAAAGCTGTGAGGTGATTTTTTTATCTTCTACGCTGTTTTCCGGAATGTCGGTGTCTAATAAATAAAGCTTATTTCTGCCGATATTTAATTGCCATACTTGTGCATAAACTTGCCTGCCGGGAAGTGAAAGATGTATTTTGAGGCGGTCATTATTTTTATTTTTGATCGGAATTACGGGTAAATGGGTAAATAATTGAGGCGATAGGCTTGAAATTTGGTCTCCCAATAAAGTAATTTCTTGTTTAAAATAGCCATAACGATAAAGCAAGCCGATACCCACCATATTATAGTTGCTGTCACTGGCTTCTTTCATATAATCACCTGCTAAAATACCCAAACCGCCTGAAAATATTTTAATAGTATCGTGTAAACCAAATTCCATGCTGAAATAAGCAATTTTTTCTTTTGGCTTAGGCGCTGCCATATAGGCGTTGAATTTATTTTCGATTTGATGTAATTTAGCTAGAAATATTTCATCTTTTGACAATTTTTGCAACTGTCTCATATTTAGTTTTTCCAATAGCAATACCGGATTGTGTTTCGTAGTTTCCCATAATTTGGTATCTACATATTCAAACAAACCAATGGCGTCTTTTTGCCAAGTCCACCAGATGTTTTTTGCTAAAACTTCTAAAAAGTTGATGTTTTCGGGCAAGTTGGGTTTGATAAAAATCTTTTTCCATTTGGGTTGTTTAGAATCCAATTCTTCAAATTTTACATCTTCATATTGGTAGTTGATGTATTCTCCAATTTCTTTGTGGCGTTTTTCTCCTTTTTCTGCAGCAATCTTATAAGCTTCGACATAATTTTTGAATAGGTTTTTCCACAATGCCAATTTTGAAAGTTTTTTAGCCGATTCACCGGATTTTTTTAAGCTTTTAGCATCCATTTGGGCATAAATTTCAAAAATATCACAGAGCTTTCTGACTACTTCATCGTCATTGGTATCGGTTCTATCAATGACAAAAGCACCGGTATTCTGCTTGTCGAGCTTGTCCTTGATCCAAGCGCCAAAACCCGCTAGGGAAGTGGTAATAGTTGGAATGCCAAAAGCAAGACTTTCCATGGGGGTATAGCCCCAAGGTTCGTAGTATGAAGGGAAAGCCGTGAGGTCAAATCCCAGTAAGAAATCATAATAATCAAGGTTAAAAATACCATCGTGGTTGTTGAGGTAAACCGGCGCAAAGATAATTTTTACTTTGCTGTCTTTAGCATTTGTAAAACCACGTTCTTTGATTAAATTTAGCACCGGGTCATTTTGAGGCTCACTTAATTTATGGGTACAAAAATATGCTTGTTGATCGTCAGTTACTTCTCCTTTAAGTCTTTTTAAAACTTGATTATTTATATTTTTTATCCCGGCGGGTACTGCTATGATAGCTACAATTTCTTTTTGGGGATTTTTCTCATTTAATTGCGATAAAGCATTGATAAACACGTCAATACCTTTATTCTTAAACTCATATCTGCCGCTGTTAAGTACAAATATAGTATCTCGAGAAACTTCATAACCTAATACCGCTTTGGTGACTTTGTGTAACTGATTCTTTGCCAGTTCTTTCTTTTGATTGTATAAGTCTTTTTCGGGTACTAACTTTTCTTCAAATCCGTTTGGTGTAACTACATCGGGTGTTTTTTCGAGTAGATATTGGCATTCTTTGGATGTAATACTCGAAACTGTGGTAAAGCTATCTGCTTCTTGTGCCGAAATTTTTTCCAAAGAATATTTGGCGCTGATATTAAACTGATTGGCCAATTGTTGCGGATTATATTCAGATAACTTGCTGTAAAGCGGCATGTGATTCCCGGCAAGTGTTCGCCCTAAAATGGTGGCATGCGTCGTGAAGCTTGTACCTATGGCAGGGGTATGTTCTTTGAGATATAAGATGCCTGATCCGGTCATCCATTCATGGAACTGAGCGAGTACGGTCTCGTGTTGTAATAAATTGTATCTGTAAAACGACTCAATGATTTGTGCAGAAACATAACCAAACAAAACCGGCTCGATATAATCCCAACCGCCTTTTAAAGAATCCAATTTATATTTTTCCCAAAAATGGGCAAAAATTTTGTCTTTATCTTTGAATAAGCCGGTAAAATCCACTAAAAAAACAATGGGATTTCCGGGAATATTCCAACGACCCACGCGTACTTTTAAACCTTGTTTGGCTGCTTGCATTCGCCAAGCTTCAAATAAGGTTTTATCTTCTATAAAATCTTGATTATCTGAATCTTCTCTTGCTAAATCGGGGCCAATCATTATTACTTCTTGGTATGCTTCGGACATACTTTTTGCCTTTGAGGATAAAACGGTATATATGCCGCCAACTTTATTGCAAACCTCCCAGCTTACTTCGAAAATTGTAGTATTTTTATGATTCATTTTACGTGTTTTTATATTAAAATTAAAAAAATAAAGTGCCAAAGATAAGTATTATTAGAGTAATATTTTATCTCATAATATTCTTTAGAAAAAGCTTGTAGTCCTATTTTTTAGTAGTTGTTTTTTTGAGCATTTCCTTGACGCGTAATTCAAAGTCAGATAGTACATTCATATAGTTGACAAAGGCATCATAAGGCGATCCGTAGGGGTTGAAATATTTGTGGACATCGCCGTCAGAAAACCATTTGGTACACATATAGTAAAAATGGTCACTGGTTTGTAAATATTCCCAGTCTCTTTGAATGTTTTTATCAGCACATTTTTTTACTTTGTCCTCCAGTGCATATAACTTGTCAAAAGCTTCATCTTGTAGTTCGTTACCCAACCAAGCCGTTAGGTCGCGTTCTTCATCAGCCCAAGAAATAGGGTAGGGAATGTGCAGTTTGGCAACAGGTTGTGCTTGCTTGCTAACTTCTGCAGGGGTATTAAAACTAAATTCACTTCGTTTGAATACTTCCGCAGGTAAGGCGCGCATAAAATCAAAAATACCGGTTTCGGGCCATTGGTGTTCGCCAAAAGTTTCATAATCCATAAACAGGTTGATGACTTGTTCATCGGGAGCTATTTGATTGAGCCAATCTACATATTTGTCAGCGGTCAAGGGCCATTCACTCCAAGATTGTTCTGAAAATCGGAAAGCAATATCATCGCTTAATTGAAAGTTTTTTAAGAGCAATTTTAATTTGGGATTGATGGCATTTGTATAGACATAGTTAGGCGATTTCCAACCCAAGATATGTTTAGCGCCTTCAGTCAGCATGGTTTTGAAACCCATATCAGCCACCATAGCGCCAATCTCATCGGAATAAATCAATTCGGTATTTCTAAAAGTGGTTGGATTTTGTCCAAACAGTTTTTTTATTTTGGCTTTTTGTTCTTTTACTTGCTTGGTAAACTCTTTTTTACTTTTTAGCGCAGACAAGGCATGGGGATAGGTTTCTGCTAAAAACTCAACGGAACCGGTAGCAGCTAATCGTTGAAAACTTTCTAAAACTTCTGGATAATACATTTCAAATTGATCCAACGCCGTTCCTGAAATAGAAAAACTGACTTTAAATTGTTCACCATATTCTTCGATGAGGTCTAACAACAGCTGATTCATCGGGAGATAACATTTGTCTCCGACGCGCTTCATAATGTAGTCGTTTTCAAAATCATCGTAGTAATAATGTTCTTTTCCGATATCAAAAAAACGATATTTTCTCAATCTAAAAGGTTGGTGGACTTGGAAGTAAAAGCAAATTGATTTCATGTGTTTATAATTTTATTTTTTGTTGGTAACACATGGAACCACCATAATCGTATCTTTATATGTAAAGAGTGTTATACATGATGGTTTCATTTGTTTATTATTTATGTAATAGTTCTTGATAAATATGCAATAATTTTTTGGCAGCATTTTCCCATTTCAGATTATCGACTTCTGATTTTCCGTACTTTTTAAACATTTCGGAGATGCCTTGATAATGCAATAGTCCGTAAATATAGTCTGCCATGGCGTCGATATCCCAAAAATCTACTTTTAAGGCATGTTTGAGTATTTCGGATACGCCCGATTGTTTGGAAATAATAACCGGTACATTTGAGCGCATGGCTTCTAGGGGCGAAATGCCAAATGGTTCTGAAACACTGGGCATGACATAAACATCGCTCAGGGCAAACATCCGGTCGACTTCTTCTCCTTTTAAAAATCCGGTGAAATGAAATTTATTGGCGATGTTTAATTTTGCAACGCGTTTAATCATTTTGTTAAGCATATCTCCTGATCCTGCCATCACAAAGCGGACATTGTCGTCTTTTTGAAGGACTTTATTAGCAGCTTCTACAAAATAATCGGGTCCTTTTTGAAAAGTTACCCTGCCTAAAAAAGTAACAATTTTTTCCGGTACATTTTTCTCTTCTGTGGCATAAGCTTTTTTATCCAAAGGTTCTACGGCATTATGTATAACCTTAACTTTTTCAGGAGGAATGCCATATCTGTTGATAACGATATCACGTGTTAAGTTACTTACGGCAATCACCAAGTCTGCTTGTTCCATGCCGCGTCTTTCAATATCGTAAACGATTTGATTTACATTTTCTCCCGAACGGTCAAATTCTGTGGCATGCATGTGTACGACTAAGGGAGCACCGCTAATTTTTTTGGCAACAATGCCGGCTTCGTATGTCAGCCAGTCGTGGGCGTGAATGACATCAAATTCATTTTGGTGAGCGATTTCTCCGGCTACCAAAGCATATCTTTTCACCTCTTCGAGTATGTTTTCGCCGTATTTGCCCGAAAATTCAAATTTTTCAGAAAAAACAGTACTGCCGATATGTTCTACAAAATGGTCTTTATATGTAAGCAGTCTAAAATATTCATCGGGTGTTTGGTAGGGAACCAATCGGGAATTAATTTCTATATAATGAAGTTTTTTTTGATATTCTTTAAAGTGCTCATCCGTAATATGAATGGCAATATTGCTGGCATTCACTATATTTATAGCCGTATCTTCATCACCATAAGCTTTTGGAACGACAAAAGTAACATCTGCGCCTTGTTTAAGCAAACCTTTGACAAAACCATAACTGGCTGTACCAAGTCCACCAGTTATATGTGGTGGAAATTCCCATCCGAACATCAATACTTTCATGTGTTTATAATTTTATTTATTTTTATTGCTAACACATGGAACCACCATAATCATATCTCTGTTTGTAAAGAGTATTATATAAGGTGGTTTCATCTGACTATTTTTTGTTTTTTATGCTTTCGATTAAATCTATCACTCTAAGTACTTCGGATACACTCCAAGCTTGCGAAATGGATCCGCGGGGTGTATGAGGGGGATTTCCATCAAATATTTCAGAAATACTGCCAATACCGTGTTCTATTAAAGTTTCTTCAAATTGTTCCAGATACCATTCTATTTTGGCTATACCTTTTTCACCTCTAATTTTGAGGTAAGCTTCTGCAAAGTGTCCAAATAACCAAGGCCAAACGGTACCTTGATGATAAGCGCGGTCACGAGTGTTTTGGTCACCTTCATAAATACCTTTGTATTGAGGGTTTTTGGGTGATAAGGTACGAAGCCCCCTAGTGGTTAGTAATTCTTTTTTTACGGTTTTGACCACGGCTGCTTTTATACTGTCTTTAATTGGCGAATAGGCTAGTGAAGCCGCAAAAATCATATTGGGGCGTATGTCCCAATTGGCTTTGCCATTGCAAACAAAATCTGCGAGGTATCCTTTGCGTTCGTCCCAAAATGTTTCGGTAAAACTTTGGGGAATTTTATTGGCGATGGCTTGCCATTCTTCAAGAGGTGTACGGGCTTTGGCTTTTTGAGCCAATTCGATAAAAAATCGCAGGGCATTATACCACAGCGCATTTATCTCAACAGGCATGCCTATTCTGGGTGTTACCGCTTTTCCTTCGGCAATCGCATCCATCCAAGTAAGGGCTTTACCGGGAACGCCTCCCGAAATTAAAGCGTTTTCTTGCATTTTGATGTTGTAATCAATGCCGTTTTTATAACTGTTTAGGATGGACAACATTTTTTTGCCGTACTGTTTCCAAGCCAATCGATAATCATTGGTTTTGGCAACGTATTGTTGAATAGACCAAAAATACCAAAGCGGTGCATCGATTGAATTAAAAGCAGCGCTGTCATTTTCTCCGATATTGGGAAATAAACCGTCTTTTAAATTTTTACTGATGCTGTCCAGTACTTGTTTGGCAAGTTCAGGTTTGTCTATACTTAAACTTAATCCGGGCAATGCTATAAAAGTATCGCGTCCCCAAACGCCAAACCAAGGATAACCGGCAACTATTTGCGTTTTTTTGTTTCTTTTTTGAACAAATTGTTCGGCTGCATTTATCAAATTGTTTTTAAAGTTTTGTCTGTGTATCCGTCGTTTGGCTTCTGTTGCAAACATTCTTTTAAGTCCCGTAGGGTTTATTTCTTCTGTTCCTGCGGATAAAATAATACTTTCTCCTTTTTTTAATGTCATTTCGAAATATCCGGGTACATAGAGATCTTCCAAGTAGTCATATCCTCTACGTTTTTCTTCGGAATATTCAATATTATAGTACCAATCGGGTGCATGAACATATTCCACTTTTTTTGAAAATTGAAAGTGTACCGGTGTATAGCCCTGGTACATTTTAAATTGTACGCCGTTTTTAGATTTTTTATAAGATTTGTCAACAAAATTATTTGCTTTGCTCAAATGATGTCTTTGTCTGAAGGCCAGAAATGGCTGTAGACGTAATTTTACCGGCGAATGACAATCAACAATGGTGTATCTTGTAAGGATGCGATCGGCATTGGAAATAAACAATCGTTCTTGGGTAAAGATGACACCTCCTACACGGTAAGTGGTTTTTGGGATGCTGTCAATGACCATTTTCCGGGCATATTTATGTCCTTTGGGCGCAAAAACACCATTGGGATATTGATGGATACCCAGATGAAATTCAGTGTCTTGTTGTATAATAGTAGGATCGATACTGGATACCAAAACGTGCATTTCATTATCTATCAAGGATTGTGGCGTGATGAGCAAACCGTGGTATTTGCGTGTGTTACAGCCGATTAGGCTTGTTGAGGCAAAAGAACCACTGCGGTTGGTTCGGAGCAATTCATGGGTCAGTGAATAAGATAAATTTATGAGTTGTTCTTTGTTAAATTTTAAGTAATTCATTGCCTTATTTTTATGACAAAGTTAAAAACAATATTTTGAATATAAACGCTTATTAATGTTTTTTTTATGCAATAAATGAGCAAGTTATACTAAGGAAGTCAATATATTATGACCAAAATAATTTTGATAAGGTATCGATATCACATAATAAATGGTTTTTAATAAATTTCTAACATTTTAATCATATGAATTAAATGTTTTTTTCATTAACTTTGGCTGCAAATAATAAAAATACAAAAAAATGGCTACAGGATTTTTTAAAACAGATAAAGTTACTAATGAACCTATATTGTCTTATGCGCCCGGCACGCCCGAAAGAGCAGAAGTGCTGGAAGCATACAAACATTTGTGGAATTCAGAAATGGAAGTGCCTCTTTACATTGGAGGAAATGAGATTTTTACAGGCAAAACCAAGTTGATTACACCCCCTCATGATCACAAACATGTAGTAGGAAGTTTTCAAAAAGCAAGCAAGGAGCACGTACAACAAGCGATTGATGCAGCTTTGGCGGCAAGAGATGAATGGGCAGCCATGCCATGGCAAGACAGAGTGTCTATTTTCTTAAAAGCAGCTGATTTATTAAGTGGTCCATATCGTGCCAGAATGAATGCGGCAACGATGATAGGCCAGTCCAAAACAGTTTTTCAAGCAGAAATTGATGCGGTGGCAGAATTGGCAGATTTTTGGCGTTTTAATGCGCAATATCTACAACGAATTTACAGCGAACAACCCGCTTCGTCCAAAGAAGTATGGAACCGTATGGAGTATAGAGCCTTAGAAGGTTTTATTTATGCCGTAACGCCTTTTAATTTTACGTCGATTGCAGGAAACTTGCCTACTTCTCCGGCTATGGCAGGAAATGTGGTCGTATGGAAACCTTCCTCGACATCGATGTATTCTGCCAAATTGATTATGGAAATACTAATGGAAGCCGGCTTACCCGATGGTGTTATCAACATGGTTTCCGGAAGCGCTTCTATGATTACAGAGGTGATTTTAGAAAGTCCTCATTTTTCAGGAATTCATTTTACTGGATCTACCGATGTTTTTCAATATCTATGGAAAAAAGTAGGTGAAAATATAGCAAAATATAGAAGTTATCCTAGAATTGTCGGTGAAACAGGCGGAAAAGATTTTGTTTGGATGTACAAAGATGCCGACCCGATTGTTGTGGCAACTGCTTTGACACGTGGTGCATTTGAATACCAAGGACAAAAATGTTCTGCAGCATCTAGAGCTTACATACCTAAGAGCAGATGGGATGCAGTGTTTGAAACACTCAAAAAACAAGTAGAAAGTATCAAGATGGGGGCGCCCGATGATATGTCCAATTTTGAAACGGCAGTGATAAGCGAAGGTGCTTTCAACAAAATCACCGGCTATATAGACGATGCTAAAAAAGATACTGATGCCGAAGTAATCATTGGTGGAAATTATGATAAATCAGTGGGATATTTTATTGAACCAACTGTTATATTGGCCAAAAATCCGCATTATATAACCATGGAAGAAGAGCTTTTTGGTCCTGTATTAACTATATATGTATATGATGATGCCGATTGGAAAGAGAGTTTGACAATCTTGGACGGCACTTCTCCTTATGCATTGACCGGTGCTATCTTTGCCAAAGACAGATATGTTATTGACTACGCTTCAAAAAAATTGGAGAATGCAGCGGGTAATTTTTACATCAATGACAAACCAACCGGTGCCGTTGTAAATCAGCAACCTTTTGGTGGTGCACGCGGTTCCGGTACCAATGATAAAGCAGGAAGTATGTGGAATTTAATTCGTTGGATGTCGGTGCGTTCAATTAAAGAGAATTTTAATCCACCAATAGATTACAGATATCCTTTTATGGATAAAGAATAATTAAGATTTTTTTTAATTGTTTTTTGTACATTTGTATAAAATTTTTATAAAATCAATACCAATTTCGGCAGAGATTGGTATTGTTTTTGGTTAAAAAAGATTAATAATATAAAAACATTAAACAATGAAAAAACATTTAGTATTAGTGGTAGTGCTTTCATTAATGACCTATGGTTTGAAAGCCCAAATTAAAACAACAGAGGTTCAAAAAGATGTGCCTGTCATGACTTTTGAAGAAACCAATCATGACTTTGGAACACTCCACGAGGGTGATGTGGTAAAATTTGTGTATAATTTTACCAATACAGGCAAGGCGCCCTTAGTAATTAAAAGAATAAAAGCCAGTTGTGGTTGTACAATTCCTTCCAATTGGAAAAAAGAACCTATAATGCCTGGTGAAAAAAGCGCTTTTACCGTTCGATTTAATACCAGAAACAAACCAAATAAACAGCATAAAACTTTGAGCATTTATGCTAATACGGCTAAGGGGATAGAGCGTGTTTATTTTGTAGCCAATGTGATACCCGATCCAAAATTGGAGAAAGCAAGGAAAGAAAGAAGAGAACGTTGGATGAAACAGCGAGAAGAAGCAAAAAAGAAAAAAGAAACGCAAGCCAAGCAAAGAAAAAATAATGTAAACAAAACGTCTGTTTTGTCGGCAACTTCATCGTCAAAAGATTTGGAGGCCAAGCAAAAAGCATTAAAAAAACAAGAAAAATCTTTGAAGAAACAAGAAAAACATTTAAAGAAAGATGCTAAAAAAGCAAAGAAAATAGAAAAATGGCAAAAGAAAATAGCAGATAAAAAGTCTGAAATTCAGAAGATGGAAAACAAAATTAAATCCTTAAAAGCAGATATTAGAAAACTGGAAAACAAGATCGATGCCTATAAAAAATAATTTATAGCGCTTGCTGAATAACTAAAAGGGGAAGTCATTTGACTTCCCCTTTTGAAATTTATAAAAACGCTTTAGATAATAAATACCTAAGCGTTATAGAATTTTGGTTGAATGCGTATTAGCTAAGTTTGCTAACGTGTTTCGTTAATTTTGATTTTAAATTAGCGGCTTTATTATTATGAATAATATTTCTTTTGGCCAATTTATCAATCATAGAAACTACGGTAGGCAAGAATTTTTCGGCAGTGGCTTTGTCAGTCATTGCTCTTAAATTTTTGATAGCCGTTCTGGTAGATTTGTGATAAAATCTATTGTGCATTCTTTTCTTTTGATCTTGTCTAATTCTTTTTAATGCTGACTTGTGATGTGCCATAATCTATATATAATTTATTTTTTTAAAAAGAAAGCCAACTTTTGACTTTCATCTTTTTGTAGTCCGTAGGGGAATCGAACCCCTGTTACCAGGATGAAAACCTGGCGTCCTAACCCCTAGACGAACGGACCAAAGTTATGTTAAATTACTCAAATTGAGTATTTTGTAGTCCGTAGGGGAATCGAACCCCTGTTACCAGGATGAAAACCTGGCGTCCTAACCCCTAGACGAACGGACCATTACTTTTTGGAATGGCAAAAATAATAAGTTTTATCAAATACACAAAACAATTATCGCTTTTTTTTTGAGTTTATTTTTTTAGTTCGAAAAATCATTGCTTTTTATGAATATGTTATTTAAATAGCACATCTGTCAAGTAGTAATTCAATTATTTACATTACATTTAGAGGAAATTAATCTATAGCCAATATCTCATGAAGCAATTTTGTGCTTTTTTAAATCTCCTGTCGAAATTCCGACTTGGTGTCCTAGTGCTATTTTTACTATTGCATACTTCCGCTTTTGCGCAAAATTTAGTCCAGGCTGAAATTACCGCGCAACATAAAAATTTGAAATTTATTGAATCTACTAATACTCAAATAGATTCTCTTCAAGCCGTGTTGTCAAGTTTCTTTTATACCTATGATAATAGTAAAAATGATAGTTTGCATTTAGCCAATCTTCATGCTTTTATTTTTTCTAAATTAAATGATTTTAGTGCTTTTAACCACCATCATTTACAAGAAATTGATAAGAAATCTAATTTAAATAAATCCTTAAGCGGAAACGACATTTTATATTTAAACCAATCGTTTAACATTTACTTGCGCTATGACAGTTTATATGCTTTTATGATTAAGAAGTTTGATCAAATACTTAAAGTCAGGAATGAACATTTTATAAGGTACTTTAAGCTTGAGGCTATGTTGCAAAGACTGTATTTTTTTGAATTGAATTACGATAAATTTATAAGAAATAAAAAAATTAGAAGGATTTTTAACCTTAAAGATGCTGCTTTTACTTCAAAAAAGAATAGGTTAAAGCATTTGTCAAAAATGTTGTTTGGCAGAAAAAATTATAATATGATAAGAAAGGAAATCATGCTGGTTGATAGTGAATTTAGTTTTTTATCAGATGTTCATTTGTATGAATCTATTTCGGAACAAGAATATAATAAAACTTCATTCAAAAGAGATTTTAGGCAATTTAGATGCCTATATACCAAAGATGCCGTTTTTAATTCAACGCGTTTTGTAACACAGAATTTGAGTGCTGTTTTTGGTAATTTTATCGGATTGTTTCACTTTAGAAAAGGTTATTTATACGGTAAAGACACAGTTGTTAGTTATGTGATGACCAGACTTAAGCCGATGAGTATTTTGCTCGAAAAAACGGAATTTTGTTTGACGGATAAGTTTATTCCGGGTTATTTCGGTCATGCTGCTATTTGGTTGGGCACTGCTTCGGAGCTAAAACAATTGGGTATTTGGGATGCAGATTTTATCAAACCGTACCAGAAGCAAATATTAGCCGAAAAAAATATTTTAGAAACTAATCGTTCAGGGACCCACCTAACCAGTTTAAAGGATTTTATGAATGTAGATGCGGTAGCTGTTGTTCTTTATAAAGATTTTGAGAAAATGACGGCAGCTTTACAAAAACAGATGTATCGAAATGCATTTAATCAGCTGGGAAAATCTTATGACTTTAACTTTGATGTGGAAAATAGTCAAAAACTTTTTTGTTCAGAGCTTATTTATCTTGTTTTTGGGCAAGTAAATTGGCATGTACAAGAAAAATATAACAGGTTTACAATTGTGCCGGATGATATTATTTGGACATTTAATCAAAAAGATGTGCCTTTGTATTTAACTTTATTTATTAGAAGAAATAAGGATAATCAAATAAGCGATAAAAGACAAGAATTGCTACAAAAGCTTATAGAAAAGACCAATGAATGATGAATTACAATTTTATTTGAAAGATTTTTTCCTAAGATATAGGCAAACCACACTTTTTTTTGTTTGCAATAGGGTGATAATGAATAAGTAAAAAAAAATATTAATTTTTTATAAAAAAATGCTTGCAAAATAATTTTTTGTTAGTATATTTGCATCCGCAATCGCAAGCGAAAGTAGCTCAGCTGGTAGAGCACCACCTTGCCAAGGTGGATGTCGCGGGTTCGAATCCCGTCTTTCGCTCTTTTTTTTTGAATAAACTCACTGTTGCTCGGATGGTGGAATTGGTAGACACGTTGGACTTAAAATCCAATGGACAGTAATGTCCGTGCGGGTTCAAGTCCCGCTCCGAGTACAAAAAAACTCACAAGCTTTAGTTTGTGAGTTTTTTTTATGCGTTTTTTTATCTCTAATCGTTTAATTTTAGCACCGCCATAAAAGCAGATTGTGGTATTTGCACATTACCGACTTGACGCATGCGTTTTTTTCCTTTCTTCTGTTTTTCTAATAATTTTCGTTTACGACTGATATCGCCACCATAACATTTGGCTGTAACATCTTTTCTTAGAGCTTTGATGGTTTCACGAGCAATTATTTTTGCCCCGATTGCGGCTTGTACAGGAATATCAAACTGCTGACGGGGAATAAGCCCGCGCAATTTGTGAACGATTTTTTTGCCAATCGTGTAAGCATTGTCTGCGTGTATCAATGCAGAGAGCGCATCCACTGCCTGTCCGTTGAGTAAAATATCGACTTTTACCAGTTTTGAAGGTCGCATTCCGATAGGATGGTAATCAAAAGAAGCATAACCCTTTGAAACAGTTTTTAATCGATCGTAAAAATCAAAAACAATTTCTGCCAAAGGCATATCAAAACTCAATTCGACACGGTCTTGTGTCAGGTAAACTTGGTTGGTAATTTCGCCACGTTTTTCCAAAGCCAAGGTCATAATAGGTCCGATAAAATCAGATTTGGTAATAATGCTTGCTTTGATATATGGTTCTTCAACCCTGTCCAAAGAGGAAGGGTCGGGGAGTTCTGAAGGATTGTTAACGATAATGGCTTTGTCAACATTTTTTTTGGTGTAAGCGTGATACGAAACGTTGGGTACCGTAGTGATGACATTCATGTCAAATTCGCGCTCGAGTCTTTCTTGAATAATTTCGAGATGCAACATGCCTAAAAATCCGGCTCTAAACCCAAATCCGAGCGCTGCGGAAGATTCCGGCTCAAAAGTCAAACTGGCATCGTTGAGTTGTAATTTTTCCATGGCGTTTCGCAACTCCTCATACTCATCTGTTTCCACCGGATAAACACCTGCAAATACCATAGGTTTTACATCTTCAAAACCTTCGATGATGCTTTGTGTAGGATTTTCAAAATCGGTAATGGTATCCCCAACTTTTACTTCTCTGGCATCTTTTATTCCGGAAACCAAATAGCCGACATTCCCGGCATTGATCACATTGGTAGGACGCTGTTTGAGTTCTAAAAAACCAATCTCATCAGCATTGTATTCGTGTTCGGTTGCTACAAATTTTACTTTTTGACCTTTTTTAATCTGTCCGTCAAATACCCTAAAATATACTTCGACACCCCTGTAAGGATTGTAAACGGAATCAAAAATCAAGGCACGTAAAGGTGCATTCTTATCTCCTTTTGGGGCAGGAATTTTTTGGATAATAGCTTCGACAATTTTATCGATACCTTCACCGGTTTTGGCACTTGCCCAGATGACATCATCTACTTCACAACCCAATAAATCTACAATTTCGTCGCTTACTTCAAGTGGTTTTGCACTGGGTAAATCTACTTTGTTTAAGATGGGTATGATTTCCAAGTCATTCTCCAAAGCCAAATATAAATTAGAAATGGTTTGCGCTTGGATACCTTGTGCCGCATCGACGATGAGCAATGCACCTTCGCAGGCAGCAATAGCACGAGAAACTTCGTAGGAAAAATCTACATGACCGGGAGTGTCAATCAAGTTCAATTTATAGTGTTCACCCTTGTAGATGTAATCCATTTGGACAGCATGACTTTTAATAGTGATACCTCTTTCGCGTTCCAATTCCATATCATCTAATACCTGATCTTTTTTTTCACGATCGGTAATGGCACCCGTGTATTCCAATAGGCGATCTGCTAAAGTGCTTTTGCCGTGATCGATGTGTGCAATGATAGAAAAATTTCTGATTTTTTGAATATCCATAGGGTATTAAATATTTGTGGCAAAGATACACAAAAAAGCCACTCAAAAGAGTGGCTTTATGCATTATTGCTGTTGCTGAAGGAAAAGGATTCTAAAAGAATTTTTTTCCTAAATTAAGTAAATCATCGATAACGCTACCGTCACCGTCTGCATCTAATATTTTTTCAATAAAGCTACTTTCTTCTTCGGCTTGTTTGTCTCCGCCAATCATACCGCCAATGATATTGGTTAAATCTGTAGGGCTAGAAATGTTTGTCTGTCTAGTTTGTTTCCCAATCATACCCATAACGATAGGAGCTGCCATTTTTAAAATGTTCATTGCCGAACCCAAATCCAAGCCACTTTTTTGTCCAAGTACTTTGGCAACATTTTCTTTTTTGTCACCTAATACGTGTCCTAAAATTTTATCGCCGTCTTGTACCACATCTTCATTGACGTTGCCGCCTCCAAAAATATCGCTGATATTGTCTAAAATACCGCCGTCGTGTTTGCCGCTTTGCAGTGCTTCTAACAAACCTG
>JANTGO010000020.1 GCA_024763015.1 Flavobacteriaceae bacterium | reverse complement strand
TGATAGCAGAAGCGTAATGCGAGTTCAGATTGTTTAGGGAGCGAAACATATAAATTAGTAAAAGTTTCGTAAGCCTAGACTTTTTTGTTACTTTTTTGGTCAATGCAAAAAAGTAAAGGATAAAAAATGATAGTAAGTAAAAAAAGTAAAGATTTTATAAAACTAACAACTGCATTTACAAACGATGAAAAACACTCTTCCACTTCATTTTGAGCACGCCCCAAATGGCTTCGGAAATAATACCGCCGTGCATTTTTGATTTCCCCTTGGTTCTATCGGTAAAAACAATCGGAATTTCTATAATTTTAAAGCCTTTTTTCCATGCTTTAAACTTCATTTCTATCTGAAAAGCGTAGCCCACAAACTCAATTTTGCTAAAATCAAATGCTTGTAGCACTTCTTTTTTATATCCGACAAATCCGGCAGTGGTATCTTTAACCGGAATATGGGTAATCATTCGCACGTAAATAGAGGCAAAATAAGACAGCATAATGCGATACAAATCCCAATCGACGACATTGATTTTTCCACCGATATACCTCGAACCGACACTGATATCCGCTTTGTTTTTTTCGAGACTTTCCAACAAATCGATTAATTTTTGGGGCGGATGCGAAAAATCGGCATCCATTTCAAAAACATAGTCGTAGTCGCCTTGCAATGCCCACTCAAATCCTGCGATGTAGGCTTTGCCCAATCCTTCTTTATTTTTGCGATTGAGCAAATGCAAGTTTTCAGGAAAGCTTTCTTGCAGCTTTTCTACTATTTTGGCTGTACCGTCGGGGGAATTGTCATCTACAATTAGAATATCAAAATCACGAGTCAAATCAAAAACATACCGAATGATTTCTTCGATGTTTTCTTTCTCGTTGTAAGTGGGTATAATGACTAACGCCTTTGACATATTTTATAACTGTAAAATTCAAGAATTGAAACGCAAAAGTAGGCATAATTATTCTAAAAAATCAACAAATTCTTCAAATCGGTATCCTTTTTGATAGAGGTAGCGCATAATTTTTTGCTTATTTTGATAGGCATTTCCGCTTAAAAGTGTTTTTTTCTTTTTTTGAATTAAATTTTCAATACTTTCTCTATACGCTTCGGGCTCTATTTCTTGCAAAGCTTTTTCGATAAGTTTTGGGTGAATATAATGTTGTTTGAGTCCTTGAATAATTTTTTGTTTACCCCATTGTTTGTGCCGGAATTTTCCTCGGACATAGACCTTAGCAAATCGTTCTTCATTCAAAAAATTTTCATTGATTAAATGTAGCACTATCATATCGATTGCTTCCGGAATCATAGACATTTCGCGTAGTTTTTTTTCTACTTGATAATGCGAACGATCTTGGTAGGCACAATAAGCTTCCAGTTTTTTTTGTGCTTCTTCAACGGTATAGGTTTTGGTTTTTTTTTGCATATAAAAGCAATTATTCTTTTACAATTTTCTTGCTGATAGAACCCTTATCTGTATAAATTTTTATGAGGTATGCGCCGTTTGATAAATCTTTTATGTAGATAAGATTATTTGTTGTTTTAATTGTTCTGATATTTTTTCCTGTTAGCGTAAGTATCTCAATTTTATCGATCTTTGCATCGCTATTGTTTAAAATATGTAGCAAACCATTTGTAGGATTGGGATAAATACCAAAGCTGTTTGCTAAACTATTTTTGACAGAAAGCGTCGTATTTAAGGTGGTATGTCCCTTGACGATGTCATAATGTGGGTCAAAAGCAACTTGTGTGGGTGTAAATCCGATATCTATCGTGAATTGCTGTCCGTCAAAAGTGTTATCCAAAGTGAAGGTGTGCGCCAGTCCGTTCCCATCGCCAAAGGCAAAGGGGAGGGGCATTTCAAAAAAGGATACCGAACTATGACTGGTAGATTGGTGTACCGTGATTTGGTATTGGTGTGGGGTTCCGGTAGCAATAATGTCGAAGGTGTAAGTAGGATAGCCTTCGCCGTACACCCAATCATTGAAAAATTCTTGAAGACTTTGTCCGGATTGATTTTCTAAATAGGATTGTAAGTCAGGTGTTTTGGCATAAGAAAATGCTTGCCCGGACAGGTAATTTTTGATACCTTGAAAAAAGTCAGTATCCCCCATTTTGAGCCGTAACATATTGAGTACCATAGCACCTTTTTTGTAACTTAATCTACTGTCAAAAATACGATAAATACTGGTTGTGTCCGATACATAAACGGCACCACCCGGGCTGCTGATAACTTGATTGTTTGCTGCTTGCTTCCACGAATCAAAACTGGTTTGTCCGTCTAAGTGTTCTCTGGTAAGTGCTTCGCAATAAGTCGCAAAACCTTCGTTGAGCCAAATGTCTTGCCATGAGCCACAGGTTACATAATCACCAAACCATTGATGGGCTAACTCGTGAGCCGTCAACGGGCGTGAATAATTTACAATAAAAGTAGCGGTTTGATGTTCCATACCGCCGCCCCAGCCAAATTGTATTTGTCCGTATTTTTCATTCCTAAACGGATAAGGTCCGAATTTTTGTTCGTAATAATTCATCACCGGTACAATGCTTTGTGCCGTTACGGAATTGGTGGTATAATCTTCGGGATATGAATAATTATCGATGTAGAATGCTTGAGAGATGCCGGCATTATAGCTGAATTTTTGATAATTGGTAATCGCAAAAGCCACGAGATAGGCAGCAATAGGGTAGCGACTTTTCCAGACGGATGTTTTGACATCATTGTTGACGGTTTCTGATTGCAACAAACCGTTAGAAATACCCTTCATTTCTTGACCGCTGACACTGGCGGGATAATGCAACCGCACTTCCAAAGAGTCTATTTTATCGGTTAAATCTTGTTTGCAAGGCCACCAATCTCTGGCGCCGTAAGGCTCTGATAGTGTCCAAATTACAGGGATATTATTGTGGTTTTCTACATTGTAAGACCCCATTCCGGTCGAAGGAACATTTCCGCTGTAATTTACTGATATCGAGTCAAGTACGCCTGCTTGTTGTGTGTTGTTAAATGTGATGTTTAGAACATTATTGCTTTGAGAGAAGTTTAATGAATTTCCATGGTACATAACCGATTGCACTTGCATAGCTTGTGTAAAATCAAACTCCATATTGTTCAGATTACTATTCGGCTTGTAGTATGTGGTAATTGTTCCGGAGAGTTGTCTTTGCGACATATTTGCTATATGTAAGTCGAGGCGGTTAAATACAACATCGTAGTTGCCGGAATTTGCCATTGATTGTCGGTGCATACGTGCCAAGGCGGCATTTCGTTCGTTATGTATCAGAGCAGTTTCTGCCGATTGATGATTTTGTGCTTGTCCCAGACTGAAGATGAAAAAGCTTAAAAGTAGTATTTGTTTCATCACTTAATATTTTTAGTTTTATAGTTTCTTAAAAGAATAGAAATAATACTGTTATAGGACAAATATACAATTTTATAAATATGTTTTGGTGTTTAAATGGTATTTTATACTTTTACAGTAACAAACAAGTAATAGATTTTTGTGATGACGTACGAGATAAAAGAAGCAAGCAAGCCAAAAGTTTTTAAGGATTTTATCCATTTTCCTTATCTTTTATACAAGGATAATGCCTATTGGATTCCTCCGATCAAATCGGATGAAAAAAAGCATTGGATCAAGCATCCGGCTTTAGAATTTTCCGATTTAAAGATGTGGGTGGTTTATTGGAAAAACCGTCCGATTGGTCGAATTGCGGCGGTTATCAATCATCGATATAACGAAAAAACGAATACCCGATATGGCCGAATTTCCGGTCTAGAAGTTTATAATGATGACAAAGGTTTTAAGCTTTTGATGGATACGGCATTGTCTTGGTTGCGTAAAAAAGGAATGACCAAAGTACACGGCCCCTTGGGATATACCAACTTAGACACGCAAGGTATGTTGATAGAAGGTTTTGACAAATTGCCTTCCATTGCTTCGGTGTATCATTTGCCGTATTACAAAAACTTGATGCAGAAATATGGATTTGAAAAAGAAAACGATTGGATTGAATTTCATCTAAAATTGACTGATGAACCTGTTATTAAAGGAGAACGGGGTGCCAAACTGATTTCGAGACGTTTTGGTTTGGAGGTGATTTCACCAAAGTCAAAAAAAGAATTGTTGGGCTATGCACCACATGCTTTTGAAATTTTGAATCAGGCCTTTGCGAGATTGCCTTATGTGGTAACTTTGGACGATGTGTTAAAAGATTATTACAAGAAGAAATATTTTAATGTTCTCGATCCTAAATTTACTTTTTTTGTAAAAGATGGTAATCGTTTTGTGGGTTTTTTGATTGCGTTGCCTTCTTTATCCGAGGGAATGAAAAAAGCAAACGGCAAATTATTCCCATTTGGATGGTACCATATTATGCAAAATCTAAAACACCCAAATTGTATAGATACTTTGCTAACAGGCGCTTTGCCGGAGTACGAAGCCAAAGGTGTGGCGGTGCTGTTGTTTAATGCTTTGCACCAACGCATGAAAGAAGTAGGGGTGGAAGATATCGAAACCACCGGTGTTTTTGAAGACAATCATCATGTAATTAGCAACTGGAAAAACTACGAACACGTGCAACACAAACGCCGTCGTACTTGGATAATGGATTTGTGATGATTTATTCTAGATTGCCAAATTTTGTACAGACCTTGCACTGCAACTTCTCTACGTCGTGCGTAAAAAATTATGCAAAAAAATAAATTCTATATAAAAAAGGTAAATTGATTTTAGATTAATCTAAGGCAACAACCTCTATTTCTTCACCGAGATAAATTAATATTTTTTTATCGATAATATAGCCCGTTTCGGCTAACAATTCGGCGTATTCGGTTATTTGTTTTTCGTGATGTTTGTGATAGGCACCGGTTTTGTAATCGATGATACTCAGTTTGTTGTTTTGAATCAAAATTCTATCAGGACGGCGCAAGCTGAATGTATGTTTTTTGCTTGGAATTAAGATGTCACGCTCGTTTAAGACGGTGTAAGAATCGCTAAAATAAGTAGAAACATCAGGATGGGAAAGGAGTTTTTCAATGCTTGTTTCAATGTCCGTTTTTTCGTCTTTTTTAATTTTTGACAAGTATTTTTGTTTATGGCTTTGCCATTGTGCAGCTGTTTTGATTTGTGATAATATATCGTGAATCATCATACCATAAGCAATGGCAGATTTTTTGTCTTCTTGCCATCGTTCAAAACGACCGGTGTTTATTTTTAGTAAAGAATCAGTACTGCTATCCCAGTTGTTAAAATAAGTTTTTGACAGTTGATAATGATTTTTTTGTTCTTTTTTAAGTGCTTGCTGCCTGCGGGAATTTCCATAAACATAAATATTACCTGTTTCGTTGTCAGAAGTCTGTTTTTCGGAGTCTAAAAAGTCCTTAAACAATTGGTTGAAGCCCCTATTTTTTGGATCTTTAGGAAGTGGATTCAAAATGATATATAGTTGTTCGGCAGCTCTTGTGAGGGCTACGTATAAGCGATTGAGATTGTCAAATTTTCGTTCTTCCGAAGCTTGCATATAACGTGCTTGGTAAACGGGATTGCTACTGTTTTCAATACTTTTCATAGCAATGGGTAAGATTGAAAATCCTGCAAACTTGTCAGGGTCTGTTTCGATCCATACTTTGTTTTCTTTATCTTTTCCTGAAAAAACATCTGCATTGGCATAATAAATAACAACCGGAAATTCCAATCCCTTGGATTTGTGTACGGTCATCATATTAACAGCATTTTTTAATTCGGAAACATGGATGCTAAAACTATCTTGGATAAGATTCCAATGATTGATAAAATCACGGATGCCTGAAGTGGTTTTGGTATAAAATTGATGAATTTCTTCAATAAATGCTTGTAGATAAGCTTGTTCTGACGCATCATCGTGTAGTCCAAAGCTTTGAATAAGGTAAATGCTCAGGTCGTATAAATTCATCTTTGTTAACAATTTATAGTCGATTTGGTAGCCAAAATCTGCAAGTTTGGCAATACGCTCTTCTTTGCTTGCATAATTTTTTCCATAGAGTATTTCTTTATAAAAGGTATTTTTGTGATGCCCATCTCTTTCTGCCAAGTATTGAAGGGCAGGATACCATAAATCGGTGCTGCCATTTTCTAAAAAATTAATCCAAGCCATTAAGAATTGTACTTTTTTGGCATTGGCGACAAGTAGGGTCTCAGAGGAAATAATATCGATACCGTTTCGTATCAAAGTATCCGATATGGGATAACCTTCACTTTTTTTGTTTATCAAAATACAGATTTCATCTTTGCTAAAACCGTTTTCTTCTGCCTTTTGAATGGCTTGGAGGACAGCTTCGGCGTGGTTTTTATCCGCTGCTGATTTGTCTTGTTTTTCTAGAAATTGTATCTGCACATATCCACCCTTGTCAGCTTTGTGTTCCGGTAGTTTTTGCGATACATTTTCATATACGCTTTTGTATTCGGGAAGGAGTAATTCTTGTGGAAAAGTACTAAAAAAACGATTGTTAAAACGAATAATTTCGGCTTGGCTACGCCAGTTATATTCTAAATTTTCTATTTTTTTGTCGCTAAGTGGGTAGAACGGATTACCGGCATTATTGGTATTTTGCGGATTGCTCAATGCGATAAATTGTTCCGGTTTTCCACCTCTAAATCGGTATATGGACTGCTTAGCATCGCCTACTAACATGGCATCGCCGGGTGTTTGGTTGTCAAACTCTTTTGAGAGTGCTTCTTTGATTAAGGGAACAAGATTGTGCCATTGCAGTTCGGAAGTGTCTTGAAACTCATCGACAAAATAATGTCTGTATTTTTCGCCCAAACGCATATAAATATAAGGCGTGTCGCTTTCTAAATTTTTGAGAATTTGTTCTAGAATCAGTTTGTTAAAATCGCTGATAAAAATACTGCGACTTTCGGCTTTATAGGTTTCTATTTCTTCTAGCAGTGCTTTTTGGATGCTCAACCCGTTCACTTCCTGAAGCAAAGCTTTTGTCAAAATATATTCGGCATACATATTTGTGAATTCGTTTTCGATATAAGACACAGCACGCCTTACCAATGCAACCAGTTGAATATTTATTTCGGAAATTTCTTGTGCTAAGGACGGATCGGTTTTGGATAATTCTTTATACCTGCTTGCTACATAAAAAATAGGTTTATCATTATCCAGTTGCTTTGTAATTTTTGACACTAACTTAATGTCTTTAAATTCTTTGGTAAACATAAACCTTCTGAAAAATACAGAAACATTAAACATTTTCGGCTTTGATTTTGTAAGCTCATAGCCCTCTTGCCCGACCTCGTTTATTGATTTTTCTAATGCCTTGTATCTCTTTATCAAGATTCTTTTTAGCTTTTTGAAATCCGATAGTTTTTTGTTTTCAAGCGTTTTTATTTCGGTAAAATAATTGTCGTCAAAAATGATGTCTTTAATATTAAACAGGTCATTTTTTATATCCCAAGACTTTTGATCATCGACTTTGTTTTTGGACAATTCGATAAAAAACTCGGAGAGTTCGTCGCCTTTTTTTGATTTTGCAATCAGTTTGTCGATTAGGTTTGAAACGACTTCTTTGTAATCAAGCACGACTTCAACATCGGCAGGCAAATCCATATCACGGGCAAAAGTGCGGATGATTTTATACATCATTTTGTCGATGGTGGTAAGCTGAAAGTCGTCATAGCGGTGTAGCACTTCTTCTAGTCTTTTTTTGCTTCTATCGATAAAAATCTCTTTATATTTTTTTGAATCGTTGATGCCGGTTTGTTCCTGAATGATGTTTTTTGATTCTTTCATCACTTCGGACATTACATCGCTAATATTTCCTTGGGCAGCTTGGATGAGATTTTGCAGTACACGCGTTTTCATTTCTCCGGCAGCTTTATTGGTAAAAGTTACCCCTAGCAGTGTATATAGATAATTTTTTTCTTCTGACTGCATTATTTTGTTGAGGTAATGCTTGGCAATGCTAAAAGTTTTGCCGGAGCCGGCACTGGCGTTATAGACGCTAAATCTATGATTCATATCTGGTGTTTTTATGAGCCCTTAAAGTTACTAAAAATTGATCATAAAAAAACGAAGCTGATATAGCTTCGTTTCTTTTGTTTGTGTTTTATTTGTTTGTCTGAGTTAAGTCTATTACAGTTTTCTTTTTACTTCGTAATTTTGGTAAGCTTCAATTACGTCACCTTCTTCTATATTGTTGTAGTTTTTGATCATCAAACCACATTCATAACCTTTTGCTACCTCTTTTACGTCGTCTTTAAATCGTTTTAAGGAAGCAAGTTCGCCATCGTGAACGACAATTCCTTCTTTGATAACGCGGACTTTTGAATTGTTGTAGATTTTTCCGTCGGTTACCATACAACCGGCTACGACACCTACTTTAGATATTTTAAAGGTATTTCGTACTTCAACCGTTCCGGTTACTTCTTCTTTTATTTCAGGAGAAAGCATGCCTTCCATTGCTTCTTTTACGTCGTTGATTACGTCATAAATAATGGAATAAGGTTTGATTTGCACCTGTTCTTGATCGGCAATTCTTCTTGCTGTTACAGAGGGTCTTACATTAAAACCGATGACAATAGCGTCTGATGCAGAGGCGAGCAATACATCGGAGTCTGTGATTTGTCCAACGGCTTTATGTACAATATTTACACTAACGCTTTCCGTAGATAATTTTTGTAAAGAATCTGATAGGGCTTCTACAGAACCATCAACATCACCTTTGATAATTAAGTTCAGTTCTTTAAAGTCTCCTAGTGCAATACGACGTCCGATTTCATCAAGTGTGATATGTTTTTGTGCACGCATTTGTTGTTCGCGGAGAATTTGGTCGCGTTTAACGGCAATTCTTTTAGCTTCTCTTTCGTCTTCATATACCTTGAATCGGTCACCTGCTGTTGGTGCACCATTCAGTCCTAAAACCCTTATGGGTGTTGAGGGTTCTGCTTGTTTTACTTTTTTATCTCTTTCGTCGTACATGGCTTTTATTTTACCCGAATATTTACCGGCAAGCATATAATCACCAATTTTTAGGGTTCCGTTTTGAACGACAATATCGGTTACATAACCACGTCCTTTGTCAAGCGATGCATCCAATACCGTTCCGACGGCATTTCTGTTTGGATTGGCTTTAAGATCTAACATCTCAGCTTCTAAGACAATTTTTTCTAATAATTCATCTACACCCAGACCGGTTTTTGCCGAAATTTCTTGAGATTGGTATTTTCCGCCCCATTCTTCCAACAAGATATTCATATCAGACAGTTGTCGTCTTACATTATCAGGATTGGCATTGGGTTTGTCAATTTTATTGAGTGCAAAAATCATAGGGACACCGGCTGCTTGTGCGTGGCTGATGGCCTCTTTGGTTTGTGGCATTACATCATCATCAGCCGCAATTACAATCACTACAACATCCGTAATTTTGGTTCCTCTGGCACGCATAGCGGTAAAAGCTTCGTGACCGGGTGTGTCGATAAAAGTAAGTTTTTCTTTATTCTCAAGTTGTACTTTGTAAGCACCGATATGCTGCGTGATACCACCTGATTCCCCTCCGACAACATTTGCATTTCGGATATAATCCAATAGGGAAGTTTTACCGTGGTCAACGTGTCCCATAATGGTAACGATTGGCGGTCTTTTAACAAGATCCTCTTCATTATCAACGACTTCTATTTCGGCATCTTCTTCTTCGGTATCAACAAAATTCACATCGTAATCAAATTCGTCAGCAACCAAGCTTAGTGTTTCGGCATCAAGGCGTTGGTTCATTGTTACCATTAATCCTAAACCAAAACAAGCGGTAATGACTTCGGTAACCGGTACGTTCATCATATTGGCTAAATCGGATACTGTGATAAACTCGGTTACATTAAGTGTTTTACTTTGTTCGGCTTCTTTTTGTTGTTGTTCTTCGGCTTGTTCTCTACGTTTGATTCTGCTTTCACGTTTTATCTTAGAACGATTTGATTTTGAGCCGCCACCTTGAAGTCTTTCGAGGGTTTCTTTGATTTGTTTTTGGATTTCCTCTTCGGTTGCTTCTTTTTTCTCAACGGGTTTTTTATAGCCGCCTTTACCTTTGAATTTATTGTTACTGCCGGCATTTCTAGCTTTATTGGTATTGGCTATTCTTTTTCTTTTTTTCTTTTTGTTACCTTCTTTTTTTACCGGTTCTTTCTTTTTAGGTTTTTTCTCAAATTGTTTTAGATCGATGGTTTCTCCGGTAGTGGTTACGCCTTTTAGCTTTTTGTACTTGGTTTGTATTTCAGTGTTTTCTTCAGCAGGTTTTTCTTCAGGGCTTTCTACTTCGTTTTTTTCTTCAGGTGTTTTTTTAACTTCCTTTTCAACAGGGATCTCAGCTTTGGCTTCTTTTTTAGTTTTTTCGGTTTTTTTCTCAGCTATTTTAGTCTTTTTAGCTACCGGTTTTTCTGTTTTTATCGCTGTTTCTTCTTTTGCTTTTAGTTCAGTTTTTTCTGTTTTAGGCTCGGCTATTGGCACTTCTTTTTCAACAGGTTTTTCAACTTCTTTTTTCTTTTCAGAAAGACTTTCAACTTTACCAACAATTTTAGGACCGGTAAGTTTTACTTTACTGGAAACAAGCTCTTGTTCTTTTCGTTTAGCTTCTTCTTTAGCCTCTTTTTCTTTTCGTATTCTTTCCTTTTCGACCTCTTGTTTTCGGCTAATGGATTTTGATTTTTCAGTAAAAGTTTTATCCTTTTGAAATTCTTCCAATAATAAATCATAAGCTTCGTCGGAAATAGAGGCTCTCGGTGAAGCGCGCTTTATTACGACATCTTTACTTTTTAAAAAATCTACTATAGTTTGAACCGAAATGTTCAAATCATTCATAGCCTCTCTTATGGTAATCTTTTTTGCCATTCTTGTATGGTTATATTCTTATTTCGCTTGTTTATTAGCTATTAAATTCTTCTTTTAGAATTCTGATAACTTCATAGATGGTTTCTTCTTCCAAATCGGTACGTCTAACGAGGTCATCGACATCGTTGAGGAGTACGCTTTTGGCTGTATCCAAACCTATTTTTTTAAATTCTTGAATGATCCATTCATCGATTTCGTCGCTAAACTCGGTTAGTTCTACATCTTCTTCGTCTTGTTCTCTTTGTATTTCTATTTCGTAACCGGTGATATCGGTTGCCAGACGTATATTTTGTCCTCTTTTTCCGATAGCTTTAGAGATTTCGTCGGGTTTCATATAAACAAAGGCTGTTTTTTTACCTTCATCGTTCTCGCCCAATTCCAATCGTTGGATTTTAACAGGACCCAGTGCACGTTGGATAAAAAGTTTATCGTTATCGGTGTAGTTGATTACATCGATGTTTTCATTGCCAAGTTCTCTTACAATTCCGTGAATTCTAGAACCTCTCACGCCTACACAAGCACCAACAGGATCAATTCTGTCATCGTAGGTATCTACGGCCACTTTGGCTTTTTCACCGGGGATTCTTGCTACTTTTTTAATGCTGATAAGTCCGTCAAATACTTCAGGAATTTCTTGTTCAAACAATTTTTCTAAAAAACGTACGTCGGTTCTGGACATAATTACGATGGGCTTATTGCCTTTCATATCTACTTTTTCAATCACGCCTTTTACACTGTCTCCTTTTCTAAAACGATCAGACGGAATTTGTCTGTCCCTGGGAAGTACGAGTTCGTTGCCTTCGTCGTCGATCAAATAGGCAGCATTGGCGCGTGCGTGATGTACTTCGGCGGTATATAAGTCACCTTCTCTTTCTTTAAAGAAGTTGTGCAAATTGATATAATCATATTCCATCAACCTGTTTTCCAAATTTTGTTTTAGCGCAATAATGGCACGTCTTCCCAAGTTGACCAGTTCAAATTCTTTATCTATTTCTTCTCCTATTTCTACATCCGGATCAATTTTTTTGGCATCGGATAAGTGTATTTCTTTATATTCATTAAAGGGATATTGATCATCGGGGATGACTGTTTTATATATCCAGATATCCAAATCACCACGATCAGGATTGATAATGACATCAAAATTATCTTCATCGGGTTCACTACCATCTCTTTTTTTGGTAATGATTCCGTTTCTTTTTCTTAATGCGTGGGTAATGACATCTTTAAGTATGGCCAAAATAGTAGCTTTGTCGATATTTTTTTCATCTTTAAACTCGAGAAACGCTTCTACTAATTGTTTGTTATTCATAACTAAATTCTTTTTAAAAATTTAATACAACTTTTGCTTCTTTGATTTCATCAAAAGTTATTTCATCTTGTTTGGTTACGGTTACTTTTCCTTTTCCTATTTTTTTGGGTTCTCTTACTTTGTATTCCAAAACGATTTTATCGTCGTCGAGTTGAATCAAAGTGCCTTCTTTTTCACCTTCGGGTGTTTTTACTTTAAGTTTTCTGTTCAGATTTTTGAGATATTGTCTTCTGACTAAAAGCGGTTTTGTAATATCAACAGAGCTAACCGTTAATGAGAAATCGATTTCATCTCGATCCAGATTGTGTTCTATTTGTCTGCTCATTTTGACAATGTCATCGATTGTTACGCCTTTGTCTCCGTCTATAACAACCTGGATATCATTGTTTTCTGAAATTGTAAAATCAATAAGATATAAATCTTGACGTGAGGCAAGCCCTTCTTCAATCAATGTTTTTACTTTTTGTCTAAAATCCATATTTTTTGTATAAAAATAGGGGACTAGTGTCCCCATACAATCCTCTCCATAAAACCTGCGCAAAGATACATTTTTTTTTGGATATAAAATAATTTTCTTTTTTTAATTTTTTCTTCGTATATTTATGCACTAAAACAGTGGTGATTTATTGCCCTAAAAACTTAAGTTATGAAAAAAATTTTAGTCCCGATTGATTTTTCAAAAAAATCTAATGAAGCGCTCAAGATAGCAGCGAAAATAGCCCGAAAGACAAAGTCAGATATTCACGTATTGCATTTGTTGGATTTGCCCATGAGCGAAATTGACATATCCGATGGCAATCGTGTTCCTAAAGGTCCTTTTGCCATGATGATGTTTGAACAAACTCATGAAAAATTTGATGATTTGTTGGATAAAGATTATTTAGATAATATTCCGGTTTATGAACATGTATTGACCGATGCACCGGTGGAAGGAATTTCTACTTTTGCCAAAGAAAAGAACATCGATTTAATCGTTATGGGTTCTCATGGAACCTCCGGAATGGATGAGTTTTTTGTGGGGTCTAACACCGAAAAAGTTGTGAGGACTTCAAAAATTCCTGTTTTTGTCGTTAAGGGTGCCGCCAAAGATTTCAAAATAGAAAAAGTAGTTATTGCAGGTAAATTTAACGGTAACAATATTAAGGAGTTTCATAAAATAATGCATTTCTTAAAAATATTTGAACCTGAGATATATTTGTTGCGGGTCAATACCATTAGCAACTTTAAATCGACCAAGGAACTAGATGAGGTTTTTAGTAAATTTTTAAAGAAAGTTCCTGAATATAAATGCTTGCATAAAGTTATTTATAACGATATGGACGTACAAAAAGGTATTTTTAATTTTGCAGAAAAAATTGATGCAGACCTGATTGCCTTGGCTACCAGAGGACGACAAGGCATTATGCACTTTTTGTCAGACAGTATTGCTGAGAGTGTGGTAAATGCTTCGCATACCAATATCTTAACAATTAAGGTGGATAGAGACTAATATTTTTTAGATACATATAAATAAAAAGGGCGCTAGTAATAGCGCCCTTTTATCATAAATAGAGAAAAATTTATCTAATTCGATCTACAGATTTTACAAGTCGTTCATCCCGTTTGATATACTTATTGGCGATAAGTAAAAAAACGATAGAAACAACGGGTATCAATAACTTAACATCCTTCTCAGAAAATTGCTTTTCTCCGGACAATAATCCCGATTGATAAATAGATAAACCTATCCATGCGATTAATACGAAACAAATTATACGATTAAGAATAATCTGTAAATTTCTATTTTTAAAAAGAAAAATATTGATAATCATAAAAACTGACACTGCACCGGCGATAATTAAATCGCGTGGTGTATTAATAATATAACCGGCTAGCAATGTGACTAGTATAGCAATAAATATATAGATAGTTTGAACTCTTTGCAACATTTATTTCTAAATTTTGCACAAAAGTAAGATAAAATTGTCATTGAATAAAAAAAAATTACTATTATTGCACCATAATTACTACTTATTTGCGCATCTCGCGTTATAATAGCATTCACAAGAACACATTTTCTTACAAACAAACAATAATACAAATTAAATACTTATTAATATATGTTCGATATAGAAGCATTGAAGCAACTAAAATTAGTTGAGCTGCAAGAAATAGCCAAGGTTTTGGGGATAAAAAAATACCGCCATTTAAAAAAGTTAGAATTGATTTATCACTTATTAGATTTTCAAGCGGATCATCCTAAGGAAGTTCAGGAAAAAGCAATGACATTAAACCTAAAGCAACAACCTGCCAAAAAAACAACGCAAAGAAAACGAAAAAATACGGCTAAAGAACAGGATACCGAGGCGTCAAAGACAAGTAATAAAGAACAAGCCCGTCAACCAAAGCAGAAGAAAGAAGAGGTGAAAAAGGATTCGCCTACAAAGAATGAAGAACAATCTGATGCAAAGGATAATTCAAAACCACAAGTATCAAGACGCGCTCAAAAGCAAACCAAAAAACAGCAACCTCAAGCTAGTGAAGAAAAACAAGTTGGTGCTAATAAAGAGGTAGCTAATAAACCAAATCATAAAAAAACAACACAAAAAAATCCGAATCAGAAACAGGTTTCTGAAAAAAGACAAAATCAGAAACAGGCTGAGCCACAAAATAATCAAGGACAGCAAAAAAGAACGCAAGGACAGCCACAAAAAAATCAAAAGAATCAAAGAAATCATAGAGAACCCGAATTTGAATTTGATGGTATTATCGAAGCAGATGGCGTTTTAGAGATTTTACCCGATGGATATGGTTTTTTAAGATCGGCCGATTTTAATTACTTAACTTCTCCTGATGATGTTTATGTGTCGCCTTCGCAAATTAAATTATTCGGACTTAAAACGGGTGATACTGTTTTGGGTGTGGTAAGACCACCGAAGGAGGGGGAAAAGTATTATCCCTTGCTAAGAGTGACAAAAATAAACAATCAAGACCCCTCAATTGTACGCGATCGCGTAGCTTTTGAGCATTTGACAGCACTTTTCCCCGATGAAAAACTCAATTTGGCTGGTAAACGCAGTACGATTTCGACCAGAATAGTAGATTTGTTTTCGCCAATAGGTAAAGGACAGCGCGCTATGATTGTATCGCAACCCAAAACGGGAAAAACAATTTTGTTAAAAGATATTGCCAATGCTATTGCGGCAAACCATCCTGAAGTTTATCAAATGATTTTGTTGATTGATGAACGCCCCGAAGAGGTTACCGATATGAAACAAAGCGTTAAGGGTGAAGTAATTGCTTCTACTTTTGACGAACCGGCTGATAAGCATGTTCGCGTGGCAAATATGGTGATTGAAAAAGCAAAAAGAATGGTAGAAAGTGGTCTGGATGTGGTTATTCTGCTAGATTCTATTACCCGTTTGGCAAGAGCTTATAATACGGTACAGCCGATGTCCGGACGTGTGTTGTCGGGTGGTGTTGATTCTAATGCACTTCACAAACCCAAAAGATTTTTTGGCGCTGCGCGTAACGTCAAAGAAGGCGGCTCTTTAACCATTGTAGCAACAGCTCTTATAGACACAGGTTCTAAAATGGATGAGGTAATTTTTGAAGAATTTAAGGGAACCGGTAATATGGAATTACAGTTGGATAGAAAATTGGCTAACAGACGTATTTATCCGGCAATTGACATTCAATCTTCCAGTACACGTCGAGACGATTTACTTCACGATGATCGTACCACCCAACGCATGTGGTTACTGCGTAGATATTTGGCTGATATGAATCCTATCGAAGCGATGGAATTTGTCAAAGAACGCATTGAAGAAACGCATTCAAATGAAGAGTTTTTAATTTCAATGAATGAATAATATTGTTAAGTTCATCGACTAGTCTTATATAAAAATGCAGCGCCATTAGCGCTGCATCTTTTTTTTTGTAATTAAGTTGCTTGTTGCTTAAGCTTTGTCCGTATCTTTTTTGGCTTCAGCTGCCTTATCTATAATTTCTTCGGTTTCTTCCTTTACTTCTTCAACATTTTCAGCGACTTCTGCTTCTGTATCTTTTGTTTTTTTGCTTAGGTTATCAGCCACTTCACTGACTTTATCACTTGCTTTATCTACTAGGTCACCTGCTTTGGCTCTGATATCTTTGGTTTCTTCCATCAAGTCGTTACCTGCTTTTTTTAGTCCTTCTGTTACGTCTCCGGTAACTTCACTAGCTTTGTCCGCTACATTTTCCATAATATCTGAAGCTTTGGCTCGGATATCTTTGGTTTCTTCCATTAAATCGTCACCTGCTTTTTTTAAACCTTCGGTTACGTCTTCAACCACTTCGCTAGCTTTGTCGGATAAATCTTCCATAACATCACCGGCTTTTTTTCTGAAATCTTTGGTGTTTTCTTTAAGATCTTCTGTTATCTTGTCTAATTTTTCATCCAATTTGTTTTCTTCTACAAAAGTATCAACCGATTCTTTACTTTTGTTTAATATTTTTTTTATGCTGTCAAATAGTCCCATAATTATTTATTTTATTTGTTCAAAATTAATACAAATTTGTGGCAAAGATACAATTTTTTTGTAAAATTTTCGTAAACTTATTGACTTAGAGTTTTTTGCCGTAAGCCAAGTCGCCGGCATCGCCGAGTCCGGGTACGATATATCCTTTATGATTTAGCTCTTTGTCAAAATCTGCAATCCATAAATATGCATCTTCCGGTAAGTGTTTATCGATATGATGAATACCTTGTTCGGAGCCTATAATAGAAATGACGTGTACCTGTTTTGGGGTGCCGAATTCTAATAATTTTTGGTACACACTGATCAAAGATTGCCCGGTGGCAAGCATGGGGTCAACCAGCACCAATATCTTGTTATCGACTGAGGGCGTTGCAATATAATCTACATGGATATTGAATTCGTCGCTTCCTTCAATATGTTGGCGATATGCAGAAATAAAGGCATTTTCAGCATCGTCAAATATGCGCAAAACACCCATATGCAAGGGCAATCCGGCACGCAAGATGGATGCCAATACAACTTGATCGTTTAGGACATTCATATTTTTTGTACCCAATGGAGTTTCAATATTCTTTTCTTTAAAATCTAGGGTTTTGCTCATTTCATACGAGATAATTTCACCCATTCTTTCGATATTGGTTCTAAAACGCAAACTGTCTTTTTGGATTTTTTTGTCCCTAATCTCTGCAATGAATTTGTTGAGAATTGAGTTTTGATGCGATACGTGTTTGGTGATCATAAATTATATTTTTAGAAAATAAAAACCCCAATTTTCATTAAAAATTGAGGTTTGATATTTTTGAATGATTCTATCATAATAAGCTGTTTAGCTTCTTCGGTTATAGACGTCCAGATAATAGATTAGCGTTGCCAAAGAACTCACCGCAGCTACTACATAGGTGCGTGCTGCCCATTTAAGCGCATCAGCTACGCCTCTACTTTCTTCTTTATCGACGATGTTCTTTTTTATCAGCCATTTTTTGGCGCGATTACTGGCGTCGTATTCTACCGGAAGCGTAACAAAACTAAACACGACATTGGCAGCAAAAATAATGATGCCAACCAGTAGTAACTTGGGAAAAGTGTTCACCAACAAAATCCCGGCAATTAAAATCCATTGTACAATTGAAGAGGAAAACTGTACCACCGGAACCAACTTTGAACGAAGTGTAAGCCATTTATATCCTCTGGCGTGTTGTACAGCGTGTCCGCATTCGTGTGCTGCAACTGCTACGGCAGCTACACTATTTGATCCATAAACCGGTTCGCTTAAATTGACTGTCTTTTTGACAGGATGGTAGTGGTCAGATAAAAAACCCGGGGTGGAAACGACTTTTACGTCCGTTATGCCATTGTCTCGAAGCATCATTTCGGCAACTTCGGCACCGGTATAGCCTTTATTTAGGCGGATTTTACTGTAATGTTTGAATTTACTTTTGAGTCGGCTTTGTACAATCATGCCAATAATAGCAATAGCGCCAATTAAAATGTAAGCAGGTGAAAAAATTAATGTTTGCATCTAAATTAAAATTTTAGCAATTTACAAAAAAACAGCAAATATTATGCCTTATTTTTGACTTAATCTGTTTTAGCGTGTCGTACTTCATTGATTTAAAAAAATACTGCATATTTTTTCTTACTTTTGGAAAATAATATTTGAAGTAATAGTTTATGCTCAATCAAAATTTAGATCCGGATAAAAATAGGCTTCCAGGTGAAGATCAAGAAATTGAAAAGCGTCTGCGTCCGCTGACTTTTGATGATTTTACCGGTCAAGAGCAAATTTTAGAAAATTTACAAATATTTGTGCAAGCGGCAAACCAAAGAGGCGAAGCTTTGGACCATACACTTTTTCATGGCCCTCCGGGTTTGGGTAAAACAACTTTGGCGCATATTTTGGCAAGTGAACTCGATGTAAACATCAAAATAACCTCCGGTCCTGTTTTGGATAAACCGGGAGATTTGGCAGGTTTGTTAACCAATTTAGAAGAAAGAGATGTACTTTTTATCGATGAGATTCATCGTTTATCACCCGTCGTAGAAGAATATTTGTATTCTGCTATGGAGGATTATCGCATAGATATTATGATTGAGAGCGGTCCTAATGCTCGAACCGTTCAGATTCATTTAGAGCCTTTTACCTTGATTGGCGCTACAACGCGTTCAGGTTTGTTAACCGCGCCTATGCGTGCCCGTTTTGGGATTAATGCTCGTTTGAATTATTATACCAGAGAACTCTTGACACAAATCGTGCAGCGAAGTGCCGGAATTTTAAAAGTGCCTATCAGTATGGAGGCAGCTATAGAAATTGCCGGTCGGAGTAGGGGAACGCCACGTATTGCCAATGCTTTGCTCAGAAGGGTGAGAGATTTTGCTCAGATAAAAGGCGATGGTCGTATTACTATTGAAATTGCAAAATATGCCTTAAAAGCATTAAATGTAGATGCGCATGGTTTGGATGAAATGGATAATAAAATACTAAGCACCATTATAGACAAATTTAAAGGTGGTCCGGTTGGCATCAGTACTTTGTCCACTGCTGTGGGTGAAAATGCAGAAACCATTGAAGAGGTTTATGAACCTTTTTTAATTCAAGAAGGCTTTTTGATGCGTACACCGCGTGGTAGAGAAGCGACTGATTTTGCTTATAAACATTTGGGAAAATTAAAACACAACAAGCCAAACGAATTATTTTAATTTTTCTGTTTTTCTTTACTCTTATTTTTTATGCCAATATCAAACTTCAACAAAGAACATTATACCCAATTGATTAAGAAAAAGGCTTATGAGATTGGTTTTCAAAGTATCGGTATATCAAAAGCCGGTTTTTTGGAATCAGAGGCACCGCGTTTGGAGGCTTGGCTAAAAAATGCTTATCAAGGAAAGATGTCTTATATGGAAAATCATTTTGATAAACGGCTCGATCCAACTAAATTGGTTCCGGGTGCCAAAAGTATTATTTCGTTGTCATATAATTATTTTCCCGAGAAGCAGCAAGTTGCAGACACCTATAAATTGGCAAAATATGCCTATGGAAAAGATTACCATTTTTTGCTAAAAGATAAGCTCAAAACTTTGATGCAGTTTGTTCAAGATGAAATAGGGGAAGTAAATGGACGTGTTTTTACCGATTCCGCTCCGGTTATGGAACGAGCTTGGGCACAAAAATCCGGTATCGGTTGGGTAGGAAAACATTCTTTGGTTATCCAAAAAAATAAGGGCAGTTTTTCTTTTTTAGCAGAGATGATTCTCGATTTGGACTTAATGTATGATGACGCTTTTGCTACGGACCATTGCGGTTCTTGTACGCGTTGTATCGATGCTTGTCCTACGGAGGCTATTTTGCCCGACAAAGTTGTGAACGCATCGCGATGTATTTCGTATTTGACGATTGAATTACGCGATGAATTGCCGATAAATATGCGGGGAAAATTTCAGGATTGGATGTTTGGTTGCGATGCTTGTCAAGATGTGTGTCCTTGGAACAAGTTTTCATTGCCACACAGTGAAGCATTTTTTGATCCGCATCCCGATTTGTTGTCGATGACCAAACAAGATTGGCACGAAATTACAGAAGAAGTTTTTCGTGATATTTTTAAAAAATCTGCTGTCAAACGTACCAAATACAGTGGGTTGAAACGTAATATCTCATTTCTTAATTCGTTTAAAGATTGAATTGAAGTATTTGGGATAATGAGAAGTTGGCAAACATTTATAACAAACCGTCTGAACACAGATAAAATTATGGATGACGAAAAAATAAGATTTGATAAAATACTAAGCCGAATATTAATATGGTTACCTACGTTGGCAATATTACTATTCTATATTCCTAATGCTTTGGACAAATTAATTAATCATGACCAAACTGGAAAAGTAGTGGAAAGTAGTGTCGTAATGATTACAGCTGGCGTTTATATTTTAATTGGATCAGTTCTTTTTTTATACAATAGGACAATACTAATCGGTACATCAATGTTAGTTTTATATATGACTTTTATTGTGCTAATTCATATGTATAAAGGGAAACCACTGGAAATTGTAATTCTCATTCTTATAGCAACAGTATTCACATCATATATTAGACAACCGAAATTGTTTTAACTGGATATCTGACTCGTGAAATTGGTCGGAATTACAACATATATTTTAAAAAACAGAAAACTCAACACTTGCATCCTGTTTCCTAATAATAATGGTTTGATAAGTTTGAAGCCAATAATCGTCTATTTTGCATAAACTTAACTGTTATCTATCATTTTTTAAAATATTGAAGACTCTGTTTCTGAAGTAAATGTTTCTAAAAACTTCATTCCTTTATACGAGTTTCCTTTTTTATTCAATTTTGGGCTCCAAGTAGCTATGGCATATTGGTCGGGATGAACCGCCACAATACCACCGCCGACACCGCTTTTTCCGGGCACGCCTACTTTGAAAGTAAATTCACCGGATTCATCATAAAATCCGCAAGTTTGCATCAGCGCATTCATTCTTTTTGTTTGGCTTTTGTTTAAAACCCGGTACTTATTGATTGGATTAAGGCCATTGTTGGACAAAAACAGGAAAGTATCGGAAATCTCTTGGCAATTCATTTCGATGGAACAAAGATCGTAGTAGAAATCAAGGACTTCATCAGGATTGTTGTCAATATTTCCATAGGATTTAATAAAATTACAAATGGCAACATTTCTAAATCCGACCTTTTTTTCTGATGAAGCTATTTCTTCTGAATAATTTATGTTGGGATTGTTTGTAATGTTTCTGACAAACCGGATAAAATCTTCTTTTGGATTACCCAAATGACCGATAAGCATATCGGCAATAACGATGGCACCGGCATTGATAAAAGGATTTCTTGGAATGCCATTATCTGCTTCGAGTTGTATAAGCGAATTGAATTGGGTGCCGGAGGGTTCAACATCCACTCTTTTCCAAATTTTTTCACCCATAATTTGATAAGCCAAACTTAGCGATAGGACTTTTGAGATACTTTGGATTGAAAATCTTTCTTTGTAATCTCCTATTCCAAACCGATTTTGATCAATAGTGGTAATATGAACACCAAATTTGCCGGCATCGATACTTGCCAACTCAGGAATGTAAGTTGGTAAAT
>JANTGO010000019.1 GCA_024763015.1 Flavobacteriaceae bacterium | reverse complement strand
TTGCATCGACCAAAAAAGTAACAAAAAAGTCTAGGCTTACGAAACTTTTACTAATTTATACGTTCCGCTCCCTAAACAATCTGAACTCGCATTACGCCTCTGCTATTAACTTGATTTCAGTTTATTGTATGTTTATATTTCTAATCAAAATTAGCTTATGCTCAAATAGCAGATTGTTTTTAACGTACGCTCCACTCTAAATTTACGTAAAACCTTCGTATGCCATGGGCAAACCGCAATGGTTCGTGTTTAGAAAATATTCTTTGACTAAAATTACACTTTGTTAGACACATTTTTTTATATCTGGGTATCCCAGTGCGGAAAACAGGAAAAAGTAATTAAGCTAGCTAATTACTCATTCGCTTGCCAAAAGACTACCAAGATTGTTTAGCTTATTGCGATAATCTTTCATTGATCTTTTGATGACTTCCATTGCTTCCTCTTGTCCATACGTATCTGTAATCTCAACATTACTAGGATTTCCGGGCAAATCTTTATAGGTTAAGAAATAATGTTTTAATCTATCGACAATTAGCTGTGGCAATTCAGAGACATCATTATAAACATCAAAAACGGCGTCCCCTTCTAAGACTGCAATAATTTTATCATCCGCTTCATTACCATCAATCATTCTAAAGCCACCAATGGGTTTGCTTTGCATAATAATGTCGCCATGAACAATTTCTTTTTCGGTCAAAACACAAATATCCAAGGGGTCATTGTCTCCCACAATATCCGTTCTACCGGTTTTTTCATTGGCATAAGCGGCTACATTGTCTGCACAATAGGTTTGTGGCACAAAACCATAAAGCGTTGGAACGACATTGGAGTATTTTTGCGGGCGATCGATTCTTAAATATCCGCTTTCCTTATCTACTTCATATTTTACCGTATCTGTAGGCACCATCTCAATAAAAACCATTAGACTTTTGGGTGCTTTGTTTCCAATATTAATACCGTGCCAAGGATGTGATTTGTAGCGCAATCCCATTAACCTGCCGATGGGATCCATTATTCTGTTTGTTGACATAATTTGTTTTAAATAATATTTGGCAAATGTATAAAAAATATTTGTTTAATATTTATTCATATTACAATATGTAGATATGCAATTCATTGCGTCACAAGGATACCACAATAAGTAAATATTCTAATAAATTTCAAACAAAAATAAATCCCGAAGCAAAAACTTCGGGATTTAATCTTTTAATATTTAATGTTACTCATTAAGCAAATACAGATTCTTTTTTCAAATCTTTAACGATTGCATAATAAAAAGCAACACGCATTTTCATTCTTACCGGTTTAAATTTGCTACAAGCACCTTCTAATGCTTTTTTAATACCAGCATCATCTGTTACACCCAATTTTTTTACGATAAAGTTATCAGCAACTCTTTTGAGTTCTGCATCATCTCCACAAGAAACCAAAGAAGCATCTTTTAGATAAATTGAAGGTCCTTGTGATTTGGCTACGGCTCTTAATAACTGGTCATCAGCATTAATGCCAACTTTACTTAATTGTTCAGCAGCTTTTGCTACTACATCATCAAATTTACTCATAATTGTTTTTGTTTTTAAGTTTGTTCAAAATTACTAATTTTTTTTCAAATACAAAATTATTTTGCAAATAAAGATTTATCTTTCATCCAATCTGCCACATTTTTTCTCACTTCTGCAATTTTATCGTCATTTTCGATATTATTCACAATAATATCTATAAAATTAACAATTTTATCCATATCGGTTTCTACAAGGCCTCTTGTCGTTATGGCGGGGCTACCCAAACGAATGCCAGATGTAATAAAAGGAGATTTATCATCAAAAGGAACCATATTTTTATTGACCGTAATATGAGCACGTTCCAATGCTTTTTCGGTTTCTTTTCCGGTTACATTTTTGTTTCGCAAATCTATCAACATCATATGATTGTCCGTACCACCCGAAATGACTTTATAATCTCGTGCCATAAAAGCTTTTGCCATTGCCTTTGCATTTTTTCGCACCTGTAAAATGTAGTTCATATAATCATCTTGCAGTGCTTCGTGAAATGCAACTGCCTTAGCGGCAATTACATGCTCCAACGGACCACCTTGCATACCGGGAAAAACAGCAGAATTTAGTACGGCAGACATCATTCTGATTTTTCCTTTTGGGGTTTTTAAACCCATAGGATTTTCAAAGTCTTTTCCCATCATAATCATACCGCCTCTAGGACCTCTCAAGGTTTTGTGAGTAGTTGTGGTTACGACATGTGCATATTGCATCGGGTCGGTTAAAACACCTTTGGCAATCAAGCCCGAAGGATGGGAAATATCAGCCATGAGCAATGCGCCTACTTCATCTGCAATTTCTCTAAATTTTGCAAAATCCATATCTCTAGAATAAGATGAAGCACCGGCAACAATCAGTTTTGGTTTGTGCTCCAATGCCGTTTTTCTCATTTGCTCGTAATCTATTCGTCCGGTTTCGGCATCTACTGCATAAAAACAAGTCTTGTATAATTTTCCTGAAAAATTCACAGGAGAACCGTGTGTTAAATGGCCTCCGTGAGACAAATCAAAACCCATAATCATATCGCCGGGCTGAAGCAATGCAAAGTAAACAGCAGCATTGGCTTGTGAACCGGAATGCGGCTGCACGTTAACATACTCGGCATCAAACAGCTCTTTGGCACGATCTATTGCCAATTGTTCAACTTTATCAACCACTTCACAACCGCCGTAATAACGTTTGCCAGGGTAGCCTTCTGCATATTTATTTGTCAGAATGGAACCCATGGCATTCATGACATCTTCACTTACGTAATTTTCGGAAGCGATAAGCTCCAAACCTTCTGTTTGTCTTATTTTTTCTTGATTGATTAAATCAAATATTTGTGTATCCATTATTTTACTATTATTTATCAGGCACATTTTTTAAAGTTTCTTTTAAATATGCCCAGAACTTTTTCACTGATTCTATATTTACACGCTCATCAGGCGAGTGTGCACCTTGAATGGTTGGTCCAAAAGAAATCATTTCCATATCGGGATAATGCGATTTGATAATACCACATTCCAAACCGGCATGACAAGCAACAACTTTAGGTGCTTCATTATATAATTTACCATATAAATCTGTCATAATTTCTAATATTTTTGCCTTAGGATTGGGTTTCCATCCGGGATAGGAACCATCCATAACGACATTAAATCCACCCAATTCATAAGTACACTTAAGCGCATTAGATAAGTCTGTTTTGGTACTTTCAACACTAGAACGCGTGAGGTTATCTATTTCTATTTTTCCATCAGCTACATTTACACTTGCCACATTGTTAGACGTTTCTACCAAACCTTCCATATCCGGGCTCATTCTATACACACCATTGTGAGCTGCATAGACACTTTTTATCAGTTTTTCTTGCGCTTCTTCATCCATCACATTTTCAGGCATAGCCACTTCCTCAAAAACAAAATTCAGGTCAGGGTCTTGTGCGCTTTGCTCAACTTTTATTGTTTCAGATAATTTTTTTATTTGACAAGAAAGCGCTGCTTCTTTGTCCATAGGCAATACAATTACTGCCGATGCCTCTCTAGGAATGGCATTGCGCAATCCACCGCCGTGTATTTCACTGATTTGCAAACCTTTGCCCAACATAGCATATAGCAGTCTGTTCAAAATCTTGTTGGCATTACCTCGATACAAATGAATGTCCATACCGGAATGTCCACCGGTTAAACCTTTAACCGTAATTTTGTAGGCAATACTATTTTTTTGAGGTGCTTTTTGCTTATAAGTTCTTGTAGCTGTAATATCGATTCCGCCGGCACAACCTATGTCAATTTCATCGTCTTCTTCCGTATCGAGATTCAACATAATGCTCGCATCCAAAATGCCTTCTTTTAAATGCTGTGCGCCCGTCATACCGGTTTCCTCGTCAATGGTAAACAGTGCTTCCAAAGCAGGATGCGGAATGTCTTTTGAGGCCAACAAGCCCATGATTGCTGCCACCCCGATACCATTATCAGCACCCAAGGTCGTGCCATCTGCCGTCACCCAATCACCATCGATAAGCATATCAATACTATCTTTTTCAAAATCGTGGACTTTGTCATTATTCTTTTGGGGCACCATATCCAAATGCGATTGAAGCGCAATGGTTGTTTTGTGTTCCATTCCGGGTGTTGCCGGTTTTTTGATAATGACATTTCCGATTTCGTCTTCAAAAGTTTCCAAGCCCAATTTATTTCCAAAATCGAGCATAAACTTCCTTACTTTTTCTTCTTTTTTCGAAGGACGAGGCACTTCGTTTAAGGCAACAAAATTCGCCCAAATTTCTTGAGGTTCTAATTGTGCAATTTTTTTATTTTGATTCATAACTATATGTTTTATAAAAAAAAGATACTTCAAATTCTTTAAAGTATCTTTTTATGCTTATTTATTATTTTTATCTAAATGTTTTTTTACAATTTTTAAAGGCAAATGTCTTCCGATAAGATAAGCGGTCAACATAAATGGTATAAAATATCTTGACAGCAAATCGTCTCGACCTAAATCTTTAACAATCAAATAAATAATAGAAAAAACCAAGAAAATGGCAATATCAAGACTTAACAATTTGCTTTTTAGATTCATCGCTATTATTTTTCAGAATATTCTCCCATGGCAGCATATTTATCCATACGTTGCTTGATGAGATCGTCTTTGGACAACACTGCCAATTCCGAATAACTTTCAACAATTTTATCAGCTACATTTTTAAAAGTTTGATTAGGATAACGATGCGCGCCACCTACCGGTTCGGGAATAATATCATCGATTAATTTTAGTTTTTTCATATCTTTAGAAGTCAATTTTAAGGCTTCTGCAGCTTGTTCTTTAAACTCCCAACTTCGCCATAAAATAGACGAGCAAGATTCGGGAGAAATAACCGAATACCAAGTATTTTCAAGCATATAAACACGGTCACCAGCACCGATTCCCAACGCACCACCGGAAGCACCTTCACCAATAATAACCGCAATAATAGGCACCTGTAACTTGGTCATCTCCATAATATTACGTGCGATTGCTTCACCTTGTCCACGTTCTTCGGCTTCGATACCTGGATAAGCACCGGGCGTATCAATTATCGTAACCACGGGAATATTAAACTTTTCCGCCATTCTCATCAAGCGCAATGCCTTACGGTACCCTTCGGGATTTGCCATCCCAAAATTTCTAAATTTTCTTTCATTGGTATTTCTACCTTTTTGCATGCCGATAAACATATAAGATTGATCACCAATTTTACCCAAACCGCCAATCATGGCTTTGTCATCACCAAAATTTCTATCGCCGTGTAACTCCAAAAAAGTATCGCCGGCTATGGCACGAATGTAATCTAATGTAAAAGGTCTGTCAGGATGTCTGGAAAGCTGAACACGCTGCCAAGGGGTAAGTTCTTTGTATATTTCTTTTTGCTTTTTTTCTATCTCTTTTTCTATTTTTTTGCATCCGGCATCTATTCCGGTTTCTTTTGCAATATCATAGCATTTTTTTAAATTTTCATCGAGATCTTGTATCGGTTTTTCAAAATCCAAATATTCCATATAAATTGCTTGTTTGGTTTATTTTGGTAAAAGTAAAAAAAATTGTTTAAATCTTGTGTTAAAAGTATCTAAAATACTAGTCTCTTTTATGATAATTCTTTACAAAAGAATTTAAAGCAATGATTATCAGTATGATAAATGCGCCAAAATAAAAATTTGACGACATCAATTCTTTATCCTTTAAAACCAAAACTGCTAAAATGATACCATAAACCGGCTCTAGATTTATCGACAACATAACGGTAAACGGGCTTAAAAAACGCATAATATCAATAGAAACCGTAAAGGCATATGCGGTACAGATACTTGCTAACAATAGAATAAATAGCCAATCTGTTAATGTTGGCAAAGGTAAATGCTGCATGTCTCCCGATAAAAGCATCGCGATTGTCAAGAACAAAAAACCGTAAAATAATTCAAAAAAGGATAGTTTCAGCGCATTTTCATATTGTACGTAAATACCGTTTATCACCGAAAATAATCCGGATAAAAAAGCGGCAATCAATGCAAAATACACGCCGGTAAATTCTATTTTTTCAATATGGAGTAAGACCGTAAATCCGAATAAAATTAATAGCCCGAATAGTATTTCATAAAACAAAATTTTTCGTTTATAAAAAATTGGTTCGAGCAAGGAGGTAAAAAAGGCACCGCTCGACATGGTCAGCAAAGTAATGGAAACATTTGAAACTTTGATAGCATAAAAAAAAGCCAACCAATGCAAGGCGATAATAACACCGCCCAAAATATATCTTGCTTGTTTTTTAAAGGTCGATTGAAACAGGTTTTTCCTCTTTGATTTTTGAAACATTAAAAAAGTAAGCAAAAATAAGGAAGCCAAACCCATTCTATACCAAGTAAGCACAAGATAATTAAGCTGAATAAGTGCCCCTAAAACAGCCGTAAAACCCCAAATAAATATTATAAAGTGAAGTTTGAGATATGGTTTAAGATTTGACATAAAACGATATATATCAATGCATTAATTTATACAAAAGTTCATTTAATACATCTTTGTGCGTCATGCTTCCCGAAGCAACACCCTTGGTTTTTAGGTCGGCATCTTTTAAGAAACCGATATTTTGGCTTACTCTTTTCATCGGATAAATTTTAGCTGCCTTTTCAAATTCCGCTACAAAATACGGGTTAATACCCAATGCTTTTGCCGCCGAATACTGCGATTTATCGTTTAAAGAATGATAAACAAACAAATCTTTAAAAAACATATATAAGATTGCCGTGGTAAAAATGACAGAATGTTCCTTAGGATTTGCCGTAAAATAATTAACAATCCGCTGCGCCTTGACATAGTCACCTTGTGCAATGGCAGATTTCAACTCAAAATTATTATAATCTTTGCTAATACCAATATTTGTCTCGATAACATCCGGCGTAATCTGCGCACTTTTGGGCAAAAGCAAGCTTAATTTTTTTAATTCGTTATCGATTTTAGAAAGATTGGTTCCTAAAAAATCAATTAACATTTGTGTACTTTTGATGTCGATACTATAGCCCATAGATTTGACCGTTTCAGAAACCCATTTTGCCACATCTCGCTCATATAATTTTTTGTGTTCGAAATAAACGCCTTTTTTTTGAATAAGTTTGTACAACTTTTTGCGTTTATCCATCTTTTTATACTTGTAATCAAAGACCAAAACCGTTGTAGGCACCGGATCTTCCAAATAATTTTCCATTGCCAATACTTCAGCCTTTTTTTTGAATAAATGCTGCGCTTCCTTGATGATAATCAATTGTTTATCGGAAATCATAGGGAAACGACGCGCTTGCAATAACAGATTTTGCATATCGACATCCAAACCGTACATGGTCATTTGATCAAAACTTTTGGCGTTTTCGGGTAACAAGTTATTGGCAAAATAATCACTAATCTTATCGATAAAGAAAGTTTCTTCACCCGCTAAAAAATAAATAGGTTTTACTTGACCATTTTTTATATCATTTATGATTTGATTTACTTCTTTCATGTGTTTATTATGCTATTATTTTTATTGGTCACACTTGGAGCCCCATAATCAATTCCTTGAGTGTAAAGAGAATTATACATGGTGGTTTCATGGGGCTAGAATTAAAACATATAACTAATTTGTCGCTCGTTAAAACGTACAAAAATTTTCTTTCCATCTTTAGAAAAATTTGGATTTTCTAAACGAAACAAGTCCTCAATCAAAGTTTTCATTTCCACCTGTTCGAGCACTTGTCCTGATTTTATCGCAGCTTTTTTTGCCAAGGCATCTAGCAATATATCTTGTATTTCCGATTTATTCATAGGCACATCTTCTGATAATTTGTCTATAAGATTTTGAAAAAAACTAGTGATATCCAATGATTTTTGGGACATCGGTACCGCCTCAATTTGTATGGCTTCTGTGGTAAAATGGAGCTCAAATCCCATTTCTTCTAAAATTGCTTTGTGGTTTTTAAGCAAGTTAATTTCATCCTTTTGAATGCTTAATTCAATTGGGAAAATTAGTTTTTGCGGCAAAAGCTTTCCTTGCGTTGACTGCTTTAAAAAAGTGTTGAACAAAACCCAAGAATGCGCCCTGTTTTGGTGAATTATCAATAATTCCCCTGACAGTTTTGCCACGATATATTTTTTATCCAACTGAAAACAGTCGGAAACTTGAAATTTTTCGGGTGTGGAAAATATTTCATCATGAGCGTCATCAGGATTTATTTTTGAAGCAAGTTCTTGTGTTTCGTGTTGCAAGGCGTCCCAGTGTTGTAGCTGTTTTTCGTAATATTGTGGTTTAAATTCATTTTTAGAAGCAAACATATCCTCTTCAAAAGGATTAAAATCCGGATTGACATTTATTTTGGGAGAAACCGGTTGTTTTTTTCGGTATTCGTAAGGTACATCGAGCTCGGGATTTGCCTCAAAATCCATGGAAGGCGACAGATTAAACTGCCCTAAACTGTGTTTAGCAGCCACTTTTAGAATAGAATAAACGGTTGGCTCATCATCAAATTTAATTTCGGTTTTGGTAGGATGAATATTGACATCTATATGCTTGGGATCGATTTCAAAATATACAAAATAGGATGGATAAGCTTTTTCTTTGATCAATCCTTCGTAAGCTGAAATCAGTGCGTGGTTAAGATAGGCGCTCTTGACAAAACGCTTGTTGACAAAAAAGAATTGTTCGCCTCTTTTTCGCTTGGCAAATTCGGGTTTGCCTATAAAACCGGAGATTTTAATATAATCCGTTTCTTCGGAAACCGGGACTAATTTTTCCTTAATTTTTCCACCAAAAATATTGTTTATACGTTGTATCAAATTTGATTTTGGCAATTGGTAAACGGTATTTCCATTGTGAATTAAGCTAAAAGATATGGCAGGATGCGCCAATGCCAATCTATGAAATTCATCCATAATATGACGCATTTCTACTTGTATAGATTTCAAGAATTTGCGTCTTGCCGGAATGTTAAAAAAAAGATTTTTAACGGAAATAGATGTGCCTTTATTTGTTGCAATAGGTTCTTGTACAACCACTTTACTTCCTTCAATCTTTAACAAAATACCCAAATCCGATTGTTCAGGTTTTGTTTTGAGTACCACATGTGCCACCGCTGCAATCGATGCAAGCGCTTCGCCTCTAAAGCCCTTGGTGTTTAGCTGAAAAAGGTCCTCGGCTTTGGCTATTTTGCTTGTAGCATGTCGCTCAAAACTCATTCGGGCATCTATTTCGTTCATACCGCTACCATTATCAACCACTTGTATCAAAGTCTTACCACCATCTTTTACAATGAGTTTTATATCATCTGCATTTGCATCCAAAGCATTCTCCATCAACTCTTTAACCACCGACGCAGGTCGCTGCACTACTTCACCGGCAGCAATCTGATTGGCTACGTGATCGGGCAATAAATGTATGGTAGATTTCATTAGAATGTAAAATTATATTTTTTGAGTAAATAATAAACAGCCAAAACCAAAACACCCAAAATCAAAAATGTACGCAAAGATGCCTTTGAAAACAAGCCGGGAACGCTATGACCGGAGGCCCTTCTAAACGATCCTTTCATCCGCATTTCTATAGATTTGGTACTGTCGTCTTCGTGTTGTTTTTTTAGGCTTTCCAAACGTTCTTTTCTTTCATCATAATATCTTGGCGTATAGGAAAATTTCTTATTTTTTTGTTGTTTAAAAAAGCTTTTCATGTGTTTATAATTTTATTTTTTTTATTGGTAACACATGGAACCACCATAATCATATCTTTGTATGTAAAGAGCGTTATACATGGTGGTTTCATGGGATTATTTGTTTACACATCTTATTCTATGTACAAATTTACAAAAGTATCTCAATAGATTTCAGTCAAGTTAAAATAACTTATTGACAAAAAAAAATCGCCTCGAAAAGAAGCGATTTTAATAAGTTTTAGTATAAATCTATTCAGACAATGCCAACAATTCGTCGATGTTTTTAGCTTCATCAGATTTGGCATATTTATCTTTAATAATTTCAAAATATTTATGAGCAGTTGCCTTGTCTCCCATATCCAAAGCCACTTGACCGGCTTTTAAATAGAATTTGGCTGCTGTAAAAGCATTATCCGAAGCGGCAAAAGCTTTTTTGTAATATTTCAACGCATCTTTATTTTGATCTAATTCAACAAATGCATCGCCAATAGCACCATAAGCAAGTGCTTGAAGCACATCATCATCACCATCAAATTTTGATAAATAAGAAACAGCTTTTTTAAATTCACCTTTTTTATAATAAATCATTCCGAGAGAATAATTGGCAAGATTACCTGCTTTTGTTCCGGAATATTTATCGGCTACTTGTTTAAAACCATATTTGCCATCTGCACCGTTTATCGCTTTGTCAAAATCTTCATTAGCAACTTTTTCGTCTGCATCGGTTAGGGCTTTATCAAAATAAGTTTGTGCCGTCACAAGGTTATCAACACCTTCTTGTTCGTGTGGCGTTTTGACATTGCTATCATACCACATATATCCGGCAACACCAGCAATAATCGCAAATAAAAAGATAAAAATAGCTTTTTGATTTTTTTCAAAAAACAATTCTATCTTTGAAGCACCTTGATCTAATGAAGAAAAAACTTCAGCAGTTGTACTTTCGTGTGATAGATATTCTAAATCGTTTTTAGACTTTTTCTCTTTTTTGTAACCTTTCTTTTTATATGTTGCCATAATACAATTTTCTTTTCAATGGGTGCAAAGATACAATTTTCATTTTAATAATAGAAATGCTTTTTAGATATTTTTTATAAGGTTTGCAAAATTTATTTTCCTCTGTATTTTTAGCATATTTCCGCAACCAACAACAGTCCATTAAGGGTTAAATTTGGTTCAAAATAGTCAATTATCGGCAATTTGTCTAACAAAATTCTAGACAAACCACCCGTAGCCAAGACCTTATAATCTTGTCCCAAATCACTTTTGATGACCGAGATCATATGCGAAACCAACCCGACATAACCGATTAACACACCGTTTTGTATAGCTTCAACGGTATTTTGCCCCAGTACTTTTTCAGGAAAAACCAAAGGAACTACATCCAATTGAGATGCTTTGCTCTCCAATGCATTGATAGCGGTCTTTATGCCCGGCGCTATGTTTATGCCTTTGATATTGCCGGTTTTGTCTATAGCAGTAAAAGTTAAAGCGGTGCCAAAATCTATCACTATTATATTTTCTTTATACGATTGATGTGCCGCCAATACATTGGCAACAAGGTCGGTGCCAATTTCTTCTTTGTTAGGAATACCAATAGGCAATTTGTCATAAATACTTTTGTCGAGCACTATTACTTTGGCGCTTGATAAACGTGAAAGCAAATTCACAAACAAATCTTTTAGTTCGGGGACGACGCTTGATAGCACTTTAACTGTGATATCTTTTGGATCGATACCGGCTTCCCAAAGCGCATTGTTTATCTTGAAACTGTAATCGTGAATAAATGCCTGTTTATTCGTTGTAAAACGCCAAATATGTTGCCATTTTTGATGATAAATTCCGACGACTATATTTGTATTGCCTATATCTGTTACTAAAATCATTATATTTAATTGTAAGGTACTGTTATAATTACTTTGGTTCCCGAAGCATTTCCTTGCGCATCCTTCAAATCGACAAATTGTATGTCATAATCATTTTTATAAATTTTGGAAAAATATTGCAAACGTTCTCTAGACAATTTTAACCCGATTGAAGTACGCATAAAACGCCTGGATTGCTTGATTTTCATTGCACGTTCTCGTCCAATACCATTGTCCGTAATTTCGATAACAAAGTGGGATGCATCTTTTTCATAAATTTTTATCGAAAGTTTTTTAAGCCCTTCCTTAGGAGACAATCCGTGCCAAATGGCATTTTCAATATATGGTTGGGTAAACAGCGATGGAATTTGAATATTTTCGGTATCTAATTTTTCATCGACTTCGATATCAAATTCAATTTCGTTTAAAAATCTGACATTTTCTATAGCAACATAAAGTTTTAAAATGGTAATTTCTTCGGCTAAAGTTGTTTCTTTATCAGTTGTAGATTGCAGAATTGCTCTTACGAGTTTGGCAAATTTACTCAAATAGGTAACCGCATCTTTCTGTCTGTTTTTTATGATAAATAGCTTGATAGAATTAAGGGTATTAAAGATAAAATGCGGATTCATCTGTGCACGTAACAAGTTCTGCTCCATATCCATCATTTTTCGCTGATTATTGAGTTTGTATTGCTTATAAAAAACAAAAGTCAAAATGGATAATAATACCAATAAAGCCAAAAAGAAATATGAATATCGCTTGGTAAAACGTAGTTTTTGTTTCACCTTTACATTTTCGTCATCTAAAGCTTTTAATTTCTTGCTGTTTTCGTGTTTTAACTGCTTGATAATCACATCAGAAACCAATTGCCTATTCTTTTCATTCAGTACTTTATTCTCCTCAGTGGTATATTTCTTATGATAACTTAAAGAAGCTTTATAATCACCCTTTTGTTCATATAAATCGGATAGCAATTTATATCCTTTGGCAGCTTCAGAAGGGATTTTATTATCAACAGCCAAAGCCAAACCTTTTTGAAGAAAAGATTCTGCTTGGCGATATTGGTGCAATTTTAGGTAGATTTCCGCTAAACTGATATATACATCTGCGATATAGTAATTATCACCCAATTTCTCCGCTAATTTTATATTCGGCTTTGCTATTTCCAAAGCTTTTTGAGGATTATTTTTTTCTAGATAAATATTACTTATACTAATGTTACAAATAATTTTTCCTACTTTTGAATGTATTTGATTGTTGTAATCTAATGACTTATGGTAATAATCCAAAGCTTTATCAATCGCCCCCATTCGTTCATAAATAGACCCAATATTTTGATTATTGATTGCCAAACCAAGCTTATTGTAGAATTTCTTTTCGATTTCGAGTGCCTTATTAAAATGTATTAAAGCCAAATCATCTCTTTGCAAAAGCAAATAAATATTACCAATACTGTTATGTGAGATAGCAATGTTTTCTATAAGTTGGCGGTCCGGTTTCTTGGCTTTTCTTGCAATTTCCAGCGCTTTATTATGATACTCTAAAGCAGATTTTACGGCATCCATCCGGCGATAAACAACACCTAACATATTTAAACTATAAGCTTGAAAATATAAATTATCTACAGCAACAGCACGCTCATAGGCTTTTTCGTGGTAATAAATTGCTTTTGGAAAATTGGTTTTTATTCGATAAAACTTTCCCAATGCATTATAAGCATAGAGTTCGCCGTTTGGGTAATTAGACTTTTTGCAATACGCTGCGAATGCAAGTAATTTAACAGAATCATTTTTAAATTTATATAAAGCCCTATTCAGCTTAGAAATATCCTTTTCTTTTGATATAATCAATTGATTAATTTCAGGAGCAAAACGATCTTGTGCTTGCATCATAAAACTATATGACAGCATAAACAAAGATAGTAATACGCTATAAATCAATCGATTCATTTTATTCTATTTTGATTCGTGTTTTTTAGCTTCCTGCCAATAGCTTTCCATTTCGGATAAGGACATCTCTTGCAAAGATTTACCTTCACTTCTTGTTTTTTCTTCTAAATACTGAAAACGGTGTAAAAATTTTTTATTAGTTTTTTCTAAAGCCAACTCAGGATTTATTCCTACAAATCTAGCATAATTAATTAAAGAAAACAAAACATCACCAAATTCATCTTCCATTTTGCTTTGATTATTGGCCTTTACTTCTACTTGAAACTCAGCCAATTCTTCTTGAACTTTATTCCAAACTTGATTCTTATTGTCCCAATCAAAACCCACGCCCTTGGCTTTTTCCTGCATTCGCATCGCTTTTACCATAGAAGGTAAGGATTTGGGCACCCCTTCCAAGACTGATTTTCTCCCTTCCTTGAGTTTCAGACGCTCCCAATTCTCCTTTACCTCTGCCTCATTGGCAACTTTTACATCTCCATAAATATGCGGATGTCTATAGACTAATTTTTCACTGATAGCAGTTGCTACATCGGCAATATCAAAATCATTTGTCTCAGAACCAATTTTTGCATAAAACACAATATGCAATAGCAGATCACCCAATTCTTTTTTAATCTCTTCGGTATCTTTTTCTATAATGGCATCTGCCAACTCATAAACCTCTTCAATGGTTAAATGACGTAAGCTGTCAAAGGTTTGTTTTTTATCCCACGGACAACCAATTCTCAAATCGTCCATAATATTTAGCAATCTTTCCAAAGCTGCTAATTGTTGTTTTCGGGTATGCATCAAAGTGATTTTTGTAGATTAATAAAATATTCCAAACTCGATTCGGGATAGGCGCCAAACCAAGTAAATGGCTCTCCCTCGACTAATAAAACTTTAGCTTCTGGAAAAATAGTTTGCATCTCCTTTTGATCTTTTGATTTAAAAGGATAAGGTTCAGAGGACAATAATATAACTTCCGGTTGTAATACCTTCAAATCTTCATCATGAATAACCGGATAGCGTTTTTGTGTAGCAAAAAGATTTTCAAAACCGGCATATTGCATCATTTGATGAATAAAAGTGTCACCTCCTACGGTCATATAAGGATTTTTCCAAATTAGATAAAGTGCCTTATAAGATTTCTTGGGCAACAATTCACGCAATTTTGTAAACTTTTGATCGATACTTGCTACCAATTCTTGCGCTTGTTGTTCTCTATCTAATAATTTACCCATTTGCAAGATAAAATCTGAATTGCTTCTTAAATCGTAAACATCAGACACATAAACCGGCGCAATTTCGGATAATTTCTCAACCAATTCTTTGGTATTTTCCTCTTTGTTAGCCAGAATTAAATCCGGTTTTAGAAAAGCAATTTTATCTATATCAACGGCTTTGGTCCCGCCAATAATAGTTTTTTGTTTTTTCCAATACTCAGGCAATATACAAAAGCGAGTCAATCCGACGACTTCCTGCTCCAAACCCAATCGATACAGCAAAAAGCTAATGGAAGGCACCAAGGAAACTATTCGTTTCGGTGGAGAATTTACGGCTATTTCTCTTTGTATTTGGTCTATGATTAACATTATAATTGTTCGCCGGCAGCTTTCAATTTTTCGGTATTGTCTGCCAATCTTAAGGCATCGATAATTTTGTCCAATTCACCATTGATAATATTGTTCAAATCGTATAGCGTCAGATTGATACGGTGGTCAGTTACACGTCCTTGCGGATAATTATACGTCCTGATTTTTGCCGATCTATCTCCACTAGAAACCATGGATTTACGAAATTGTGCATCGGCTTCTTGTTTCTTTTTCAATTCGATTTCATATAAACGCGAACGCAAAACGCCCAAAGCTTTTTCGTAGTTTTTATGCTGCGATTTTTGATCTTGGCATTGTGCCACAATACCCGTGGGAACGTGTGTCAAACGCACTGCAGAATAAGTTGTATTAACCGATTGTCCACCGGGACCGGAAGACATAAACAAATCTTTACGAATATCATTGGAATTGATTTCGACATCAAATTCCTCTGCCTCTGGAAGTACCATAACCGTAGCAGCAGAAGTATGAACCCTTCCTTGTGTTTCTGTTTGTGGAACCCGTTGTACACGATGTACCCCTGCTTCATATTTCATCGTGCCATAAACATCTTCCCCGGAAATTTTGAAAATCATTTCTTTAAAACCACCCGAAGTTCCTTCGTTAAAATCGACAATTTCTGCACGCCATTTTTTCTTATCGGCGTATTTGGTGTACATTCTGTATAAATCGCCTGCAAAAATACTGGCTTCATCGCCACCTGTCCCCGCTCTGATTTCAACGATAACATTTTTGGCGTCCTCCGGATCTTTGGGAATAAGCATCATTCTGATTTCCTCTTCTAGAACAGGTATTTTTTCTTCGGCTTCTTCCAACTCCATTTTTGCCATTTCAATCATTTCAGGATCTTTCTCAACAGCCAAAATCTCTCGTGCTTCCTTGATATTATCGGTTAATCCTTCATAAATTGTTATTTTATCTACAATTTTTTTAAGGTCTTTGTATTCTTTATTTAAGGCAATATATCTTTTTTGATTTGAAATAATATCCGGCTGAATAATTAAATCCGATACTTCATCAAAACGATTTTTTATTATTTGAAATTTATCTTGCATTTTATTTACTTAATAATGATTATAATGTTGCAAAACCGAAATTATTAATCGGCTTTATCAGGTCGTACAAAAATACTAAAATATTATGAGATTTACCGAAGACAATGAATATGAATAATTCACTAAAAAAAACATCCGCCAATGGCGGATGTTTATTAATTTTTATGAAAAAGTTTTAATAATTCCACATATCTTCTTCAAATTCACGTATTTTATTCTTAATCTCTTGCGATTGCAATAGTTGACGCAAGGCATTATCATGAATATAGTCTTTAATTTCTCTATCGCCATATACATTATCTTCCTTGTAAATAATACCGCTAAAATGACGCGCATTAAGCAAATGATCATAATCGATTGGTTTAACCGTATTACGAGGATTAAAGGCATAATAATCGTGTAAAGTCATACGGGCATCAGGGAAGAATACCCAAAATACTTCAACAAAATCAGGGGTCATTCCTGCTGCCATTCCTTTGGGATCAATGGCAACCGGCGCAATACCCAGCAATCTATATTTCAGTTCACCATACTTTGCATCAAAATACCACATTCCTCTAAAATGAAATTCCTCAATTGTTTCGGAATTCACTTCAAAATGGTTAATATATTGCTCATCGACCTTTCCTTCATCCGCCAACTGATCTTTACCGGCATCGGTTGTATCGATTGCCGTCATTCTTTCTTTGATTTCGTCCAAATTCAGTTTCTGCGTAAAATATGAGTCTGCATAAACTTTAGTGATTTTGCCGCTTGTAATACCATGATAAAGGGCAGCAAACAAAGAACGAACATTGGGCATAGCTGCTAAAGTATCGGTTGGATAGTACAAAGGCAAATTAAACCTTTCATCTAAGTCGATTCGTTCCCAAACTTGTTTTCCCCATAAGATATCTCTATCTTCCGTATAAGGATAAGGCAAGGGTAAACTATAATCCATCTTTTTTTGTTCTTCATTTTTCAAGCCGATTTCACTAGGATCTTTGGCATTCAAAATGTTGAACTGTCCAAAAACAGTATGACTTAATAATAATAGTGGAATGATTAATAATAACTTTTTCATGTGTAATTTATTTAATTATTTTTCACAATTTTTGTGAATAATATTAATTGATTATTTCAATAATAACCGGCGATACTTTTTTAATCGGATATTTAGAGTTTGATTTCAAATAAGCTTTGATGTTATAGACTTGAACGTTTTGTCCTCTTTTAACCCTTCTTAACAATTGTTTGGCTTGCGAATTAAGGCGCGTACCACTAACTCTCAAGGTAGGTTGTCCGGGGACTTTAAAGTCAAAGCTACGTACACCTAATTTTACATCAAAATCAAAATCAGGTAAAGTTGCACCAACAGTTGAAACTTCTAAATTACGTTTAGGCATTTTGATGACACCGCTTTCACCTCTAACTGTTCCTTGAGGCGCCGGAATATTTTTAACCCTAAATGTTTTTTTATCGGGAACTGTTTTTCCATTGATTTTACCTGAAACATTAATTGTCACCTCTTTACCTTTGTAACTGGTAATATTCATAATGTATTTACCATTTCCAACTGATTTTAAACCAGGCGCATTAACACTTACTTTATTATTAGGAACACCGGGAAATGAAATAGAAAGTGGGTTATCCACACCTCTATATACTACATTCATTTTATCAGCAGAAATAACAGCACTATTAGGTCTTGGTATTACAGCATAGTTAATAGTGAAATCCAAGGGAACATCTTTTCCTTTTTCTTCAAAAATAATTTTACCTTTTACCTTTTTTTCTCCAATATTGCCTGAAGGCATGCCCAAATGCACATAGCCATCGGTTAATTCATTTTCCTTAAGCGTTCTGCCATTGATAATGACCTGTTTAAATTTCATGGTACTATCCACACGACCTAAGGCAACTTTACCCGTAACTTTTTCTCCGGGGAAAAAAGCAGTTTTATCTAAAACGACTACTGCTTCATAATTCGTTACAGAAACATCACTTGCCATTTGTCCTCTAAGCATACCGGAAATAATTTCATTTTCCGTCTCGGTAGCTTTATTGGCATAACTATCTAATTTAAAAATAGTTGATACAGAAGGAAAACCTTCAAAATTTGCCATTGACCAAGGTTCAATACCTTTCTTACCAACTTTTTCGTCATTGGTATCAAAACGCAATTCAATATTCTTTTTAATATCATTAGAACCTGCTACGCTTAGCAAATAATTTTTATAGTCATTGATCGTTTGTTTAAGCTCTTTAACTTTAGGCAATTCTTTACCTTCTTTAAAAAACATATTATCAACGACACTACTTCCGGATAATAATTCATAGTCAATTGAATCTTTAGGTGGAATTTTTCCTTTAAATTCTTTATAAAGAATTGTATCTTTAAGCGCTTCCATATACTTTGAAAATGCACTTGTTTTAGCATCAATATCTTGGGCTATTTTGTATTTTTCTTGATATTTTGCCGGTTGATCTTTCGCACTTTGTGCTAAAGTTTTGATTAAATAATCATTTGATTTGTTTTTCATATTTGATGCTGCTATCATCTCTTCAGATGATTTTCCAAAAGCCGTTAAAACTTTTTTGGACATCTGAAGTGCCAACATCGCGATGAAAACCAGATACATCAAATTAATCATTTTCTGTCTGGGTGATAAATTAGCTGCTGCCATTCATTTAATTTTTTTAGTTAATAAAATTGGTTAAAATGATGTAAAACTTATTTTACATTCATGGCTGATAGCATACCACCGTAAACATTGTTCAGGTTTGCCATATGTTCTTTTAATTTTGCCATATTCTCTTTAAGTTCAGACGCATATAATGCAGATTCTTCATTGGCAACCGCATTTTTATTAACGCTTTCCAATTGTACTTTATATAGAGAATTCAAACTTTCTAATTGCGCAGAAGCCATTGATAACTCTTCAGAATATTTTTTAGTAGAATCAGCCGCATCAACTGCAACATCCATACTTTTTGCAGCTTCGTGCAATTTATTAATACTTTCGCCTAAACTTCTCATCAAGTTGGAATCCAATTTGGCTTCTTTAAGCATTGCATCCAATTTTTCAGACATTTTGGCTTCTAATTCCGCTTCGGTTTTATCTTTTCTTTTACGAGGCGTAGCACCTGATAATTCAGGATATACCAGTGACCAATCCAACTCATCTTCGGGTAAATCAAAGGCAGACATGAAGAAGATAAAAGCTTCAACTCCTAACCCAATCATCAATAAAATATCTCCGGGAATACCAGCAATTGGCATGTGTAAGATTTTACCTAAAGCCCCAAGGATAACGATAGAGGCCCCAACACTATAAGCTATATGAAAACCTACTTTCATGAATTTGTTTTTTTTCTTTGCCATAATAATAATTTTTAATAGTTAGTTAATATATTTGTTTGTTTTTAATGTTGTCCTTTTCTCGATAATTTACGAGCATTTACCCCCATAAAGTCTTCCACACACCTAAATCCAATATAGCTTCTTGCCGTATCCGCATATTCATAAGCTCTAGAGTGTACTTGAATAAAGTATTTTACATCCTTCCACGAACCGCCTCTTACAATTTTACGCTTGTTGTTATAAGCGTGTGTAGTTGGGTTAAATGAAGCACCAAAATAATAAGAATTGGGATAATAAGCAGAAGTTGTCCATTCGGCAACATTACCTGCCATATTATACAAATTATATCCATTTGGATTATAAGATTTTGCTTTGGCAGTAAATACCGCTTGGTCAGAACCATAATCACCTCTAAGCGGCTTAAAGTTTGCCAAGAAACATCCTTTTTCATTCATTGTATAAGGACCACCCCAAGGATAATCATTTCCTTCCATACCGCCTCTGGCTGCATATTCCCATTCCGCTTCTGTTGGCAATCTAAATTTATGCAAAGGTTGTCTTTTTTTGGTTCTAAGGAAATTCGTCATTTTGACCGATCTATAATCGGCAAAAGCCGTTGCTTGGTACCAATTTACGCCTACCACCGGATATTCGCTATATGCGTCGTGCCAAAAATAATCTTCGTGCATCGGTTCGTTATAAGCATATAAAAAGTCTTTAACCCAAACCGTTGTATCGGGATATACTTTAATAATAGTATCTTTGATATGTTTTGAACGTTTTTCACCACTTCTTGCAGCAGATTCGGTATCAAACCATTTCAATTTATAGATAAATTTATCCACATCGAACATGCGCTCTGCATCACCGGTTTCCGTGATAGGTAAATACATAGAATCCATTACCTCGGCATAATACTCATCAGGAAATTTGTTGGTATCATAAATCAATTTTGTTTTCCAATTAATAACTTTACCGGCATTTTCATCGTCCGGATCACTTAAGCTACCATAGGTATTCATCATATATTTATTGTAAGCATTTTTAACCGTATCGATATTCTTAAACATATATTTACCGATACCTTTTTTTGGCGTTGCTTCCATTTCTTCAGCCAAAACAGCAAGTCTGTATCTTATGATAGAATCTCTAACATAATTAACAAATTCTCTATACTCCGCATTTGTAGTTTCCGTTTCGTCCATGTAAAAAGCTCTTACAGTAACGGTTCTGGTAGGCGTACTAAGCGCATAGGTCTTGTCTTCATCTTGTTTACCCATAATAAAAGCACCGCCCGGGATGAGACTCATTCCAAGTGGCTGATACGGGTGCCAAGCATGTCCTTTTACACCAACTACTTCTCCTCTTTGATAATTATTTCCACATCCGGTCAACAAAGTTGCGATGATTGCAGAAACAGCTATGATTCTTTTCATAAATACTTAAAATTTAATCTTAATATTCTTATAACTTTCAGCCAACAAATATAAATATAATTTATTTTTAAACACAAAGTTTTTTGCAATTAATATTTTTTCGTTAATTCTATCAATAGCATTAACTAACCAATTGATAAAAATATTGTGAAACAGGCATTTTTTGTTTTAATTTTTATTAATAATACAATTATATCACATTTTTATTAATAATATGATATAATCTATTTGTTATTTTTTGATTAACTGCTTCTCGATAATCTTGTTCCGAGCAAGAAAAAAGCTTCCCATCAAGATTCAAATCTTTAATTTCGACCCACCAACGCGCAGTTTTTTCATTTTTATAGAAAATAATGTCCCAAATTTTATGTGAGACATGAAATTTTATCAATTCGTTTTTGGCTATAAAAGGATAATCTTCTATTCTTTTATTTTTTCCTTCGATATAATACCATAAAATTTGCGCTTGCAAATTAGCACTCAGACTGTTTTTATCAAAAAAAGGATTGTATTCAAACAAGCCAAAAATTCTATTTTGAACAGAAATACCCGCATGTCTTGCTAACACACAAATTTCTTGTCCTGAAAATCCATTTGGTTTGCTCACCACTTGTGCGGGAAAATCGGCATTTTTTATAGCATTTACATCCATACTGATAATATGTGCATCACGGAGTTCCGGTTCAACTAGCAATAAATCCTTTTGTGCTTCTGACAATTTGGTATAATCTACAAATATTTTTTCAAATATTTTATATTTTGACAAATGATTGTAATAAGTTTGCAGTCCTATAATATTTACATTGTGCAAACTGGATGAATCGTCAGATAAAATAGTTGTTAAATAATTTTCATTGTCTATTTCATCATCTACCAAGGACGCATCAATCACCGCATCAATCAGTGATAAATTATAAAGTTTACTATAAGCATCAAAAGCTTTGGT
>JANTGO010000018.1 GCA_024763015.1 Flavobacteriaceae bacterium | reverse complement strand
GCAATTGTTTAAAAACATCAAACATAATAGGTGCCGCCATTTGTGTACCTGTCAATCCGGGACGTCCTTCACCCGTAGCATTTCCTACCCATACACCTACCACATATTTTGGGGTAACGCCCACGCACCAAGCGTCTCTAAAACCAAAACTCGTTCCTGTTTTCCAAGCAATTTTCCTAGCAGAACGGTAAATGTTCCAATCGTCACCTTCCGAAGGGCGGTCTTTGTCAGACAAAGCTTTAAAAACAAACCAGATATTATCCGCGCCAAACCGATCGTCATCTACCCAAATTTTGCACTCGTGGTTTTTGTAGGTGTAATTGGGCATAAAATAATCATTTGGCGTATATTTTCCTCCTTGACTATAATGTTTTAAAACCCTTGCCATACTACCATAAACGCCCACAGCTTCCCAAAGTTTTATTTCGGCACCGCCCAGTATAAGACTGAGTCCGTAATGCTCAGCAGGTTTGTCAATCGTTGATATTTTTAACTCTTGTAATTGGTCGTGAAATTTTTGGTAGCCATACGCACGCAACAAGCGTACCGCCGGAATGTTTAGCGAACGCGCCAAGGCTTTGTCTGCCGGCACCGCACCGTCATAGCGCTTGTTGTAGTTTTGCGGATGGTAACCCGATATTTGGGTCGGCACATCTTTGAGCAAGGTTTTGGGCAAAATCAATCCGTCTTTCATAGACAACGCATATAAAAAGGGTTTGATGAGACTTCCCGTACTTCGTTTGGCGGTAATCATATCGACAGCCGTTCCCTTATCGATTGTATTTTGAGATAAATTTCCCATATAAGCCAAAACATTGCCGGTTTCAACCTCGGTGACCAAAATACCCATATTGTATATCTTATTTGCCTCCAAGAAATTTTTATGACGGTTGGCAATCAGGTTTACCCCCAATTGTGTGTTTTTATCCAAAGTAGAAACAATCCGTTTTCCTTGTTTGTGTTCCTTGATGACTCTGTCGAGCAAATGAGGCGCCAATTGCGGTAGTTTTTTGGGCTTTTGTGGCAGTGGTTCTGCTTTTGCCAAGACACAAGTCATGCTGTCAATCACTTTATCGGCAAATAATTTATCTAACAAACGATTGCGTTTTTGTAGCAAAATTTCGTGATTTTTTCCGGGATAAATCAGACTTGGGGCATTGGGCAAGACGGCCAAAGTAGCTGTTTCACCCCAAGAAAGTTTTTTGGGCGAACGACCATAATACCGCCAAGAAGCTGCCTCCAATCCGACGACATTGCCCCCAAAAGGTGCGTGAGAAGCGTATAACGAAAGTATTTTTTCCTTGGAATAACGCCACTCCAAACGGGTTGCCAGAATAATTTCCATCAATTTTTGATAAATATTTCTGGAACGATTTCCGCGAGCCATACGCATTACCTGCATCGTCAATGTACTACCGCCTCTTTTAATTTTTCCTTGACTGACATCTTCCCAAAATGCTTTGACAAGCGAAACAGGATTGACGCCCGGATGTTTATAAAAATAAGCATCTTCAAAATGAATGATGGCTTGCTTGAATTTGTATGGAACGCTATCGTTTTCAGGAAAACGCCATTGCCCGTCGGGTGCAATCTTAGCACCGAGCAGTTGCTTGTTTTTATCAAGCAAAACAGTAGCATAATCGCTTTGAAACAAGGGATTTGGCAAAGCAAAAATATACCACACGACAAAAGCCAAACCCATAGTATAAAAAATGGGGTGCTTTTTAAATTTTTGAAGTATCCAATTCATCAATGCCAAAATACTATTTGACAACTTTTACCCATTGTCCGTTTGTAATCGAAATAATATTGTTGTCATACATCGCTTCACATTTAATAGATGGCAGATAATAAGTTCCTAAATAGGAAGCATTTGCCATTATTCTATAGGTTTTTCTTCCATATTTTTTTAGATTAAAATAGGTCATTACCCTATCGTCTCGCACATCTTGATACGTAGCGGAGTCGGATGACCACCTGCTGATATTATCCATTCTGGGATTGGTGATTTCCCATCCCGAAGGAAATATTTGTGTCAAGGCCATATTTTCATAAGATTTTAGAATACCCGGATGATCAATACTTACTTCAATAATAAAATCTGTGCCTTGTTTTAGATTGGCAACATCTACAGGTTTTCCGTTAATATCAAAGTATTTAACCGTCATTTTCAGATTCTTAGCAAAAGCCAAATCGTCGCTTTCCAAAGGTGTACCATTATTCACAATACGCACAAACAAAGTGCTGTTTACTTGACTGTTTACACTTAGATTTGAGACACCGCTATCACTAAATTTTAGAGGAATTTGCACCATCGGTTTGTCGGTATTTACTTTCTTGCTTCCGCCCGGATATTGTACCTTAAACTGCATGTTTTCTTTACTTTGATTTTTGACAAATTCGGCAACCGCCAATAGTGAATAAGCCGTCGTTTGCGTACTCATCCACTTTTCTGAAGACAAACTTTGGCTCACTTGATCTAGCAGTGGTTTAATCTGAGTTGTTTTATGCATCAAAATAAGCGCTTCTAAAATCATTGCCTGGTCTCTGGTACCACTGCCGTAGGTATAAGACAAAGAACGATAGTCATCTACCTTGGTCGTTAGGTTTTGCATCATACTTTCTGCTACGGAGTTTTTACCTGCAAGTTTGTAAGCGGCAATCAATCGCCATTTGGCAGCAGGATATAAATTTTTGATTTCGCGCATGCGATTCATCGCGCCCAAAACAGGTTTTCCTGCTAAGGCAAGGCTATATAAACGATAAGCTTGATCCATTTGTGTACTTCTAGTAACATAGGCATAAGACGATTTAGAATTTGACCAAGCATTGGCACGTTGTCGTTGGTATTTAAGCCATCCATCGAGCATACCAACAGGCAAACTATAACCTTTTTTCTTAGCTTCGATCAAGAAATGTCCTGCATAAGTCGTTCCCCAAGGATTGGCATAACCGCTCTCGCCCGGCCAATAGGTAAAACCGCCATTGGTTAATTGGAATTTTTTTAAGCGTTTTAATCCTTGACTAATATTATCTTGAATTTCTGCTTTTTTTACATTGGATAAATCTACCAAATCATCCAAAAATAATTGTGGAAAGACCGATGAAGTCGTTTGTTCTATACAACCGTGCGGATATCGCACCAGATAATCTATTCGTTTTTCCAAATTAATCGGTGGAATGCTTGAAACTTCCAAGACCGCTTTGTTTGTACCGATAATTCCCAAAGGACTATAGGTTCCTGACCAAGATTCTTTAGGATTTATGACACCATCCACGATCCGGGTTAATTCGGGATTGGCAAGTCTAACATCCATTTCTACATCATAAGTGGCTTTTTTGCCACCACCGGAAACTTCGACTTTGAGTTTTGCTATGCCAACTTTTCTAGCCACCACCAAATCGAAATAAAGCATTTTTTCTCCTTCCTTGTCAAAATGAATTTGCTGTTCCTTAGCACCTTTTACTTGCAATAAATCATTTGTTATTACTTTTACTTTGACATCTTTAATTTTGGGATCCATTGCAAAGACCGTAACCGGCAATTTAAGTTCCTCTTGGGGTCCTAATACTCTGGGCAAACTTGCCAAAACCATCAAAGGCTTTTTAACGGCAGTCGCTTTTTCTGTCGAGCCGTAAGCACCTTTTAAATCACCGGCAACTACCATTGTTCGTACAGAACCTATATAGTTTGGCATCACAAAAGTATGTTTATTTTGCTTGCCTTTTTTAAGACGGAAAGGACCAAAAAATTTGACAACGGGTTTAAAACGATTGGCTTTTTTAGTACCTGTTTTTATCAAATCCTCATCACCCCCAACGGCTAACAAACCGGCTATTTTTCCACTAAATGCGCCCATTACATAATTGTACATATCGTAGGTTTTGACCCCGAGTGCTTCGTTGGCATAAAATGCATTCCAAGGTTTGGGCGTTTTGAAATGCGTTAAGTCTAGCAGTCCTTCATCGACAACGGCAATGGTATATGTCATCGGTTTGCCATCTTTTTCTTTTACCTTGATTTGCACTTGTTTTTCGGGATGCAATACATCGGGCATATCTAATACGGGATGCAAATGCGAATCGGGATTTTCTACCCTAATTCCCTGTACGCCATACAAACGAATAGGACGATCATTCTCGCTTTGGCTATGCGGTTGCATATATGAAATATGCACAAAAACATTGGGGCTCATCTCTTTGGTTGTGGTGAACTGTACTTGATGCTTGTCTGCCGCAATATTTGTCCAAAAAGCTTCTATCATTTTAGAGCCGTTTTCAATACTGACTAAGGCTTTTCCTTGCTGACTATTGGGCAAATTAATTGTAACCTGTTCACCAACATTATATTTTTTCTTATCGGTAGAAAAAGTAAGCATTTCCGCACCTCCGGGTGCCGCATTATCCGGATTAGACCACCAAGATTTGTAATCGGTATAGAAAATCTTTCCGGTGCTATGGCCCGAAACCGGATTGGTAATTTTGATATATTTTCTTCCCCAAGTCTCACTTGGAAATTTAAGTTTGTAAATAGCTTTACCATTGTGCGTTGAGATATAATCCGTCAATATTTTACTAGAACTATGCGAGCGAACATATCTTCCTAAATCTTCATCGCTATCGCGTTGCCACCACCAATGCCAAGAAATTTCGTACACATCAATTTTAAGTTTGTGGATGTCTATAGGCTTGCCAAATTCATCGACTGTAACGATTGGAATTAAATTTGTTTCATCGGAATATAAGGCATCGTTCCAGCCTTTTCCTTTTGGAATTTTGACCCCAACATAAGATTTATAAGGTGAATAAGGCAGTGAAAAACGGTCAATACTAAAATCGCCACCGTTTTCAAAAACTCTGGTTTTAAAATTGGCTCTTAACATACCCGGCGCTTCATCAATCGAAATATCAATGGGAATTTTCGCATTGCCATCGGCATTGAGTTTTCCTTCAAAAATGGTTTTAGATTCGCTGTAAATACGCTTAGATGCATCGTCAAAAGTATAGGCTTCAAAACCCTTAAATGTAGTATGTCCCTGCGACAGCTTCATTTCTACAATCGCTTTTAGATTGCTAGCCGGTGCCCCGTGTAACCATTTTGCGATTAAAGTTCCCGAATGCGTGTTGCTGTGTAATATCTCGTTGTTAAAATCCAGTTTTATTTTTAAACGATTGGGTTTTACGGTTTCTATTTTTAAACTTTTGCTAAAATTAGCCCCTCCTACTTTAAAACTTGCCAACCAGTTGCCCGTAGGCGCATCCGCGGAAGTAGCCGTTCTAAAATCGTAGAAATTATTAACTGATTTGTTCAAAACTTTTCTATAATACAACTGATTATCAGGCGAATACAAAGACAATACCACAGGATGTTCCTTAGGCAAAGAATGGTTTTTGTCTTCTAAAATAAAGTTTAGATAAATACTATCACCCGGTCGCCATACCCCTCTGTCACCATAAATATATCCCTTGACACCTTTTCGCACTTTTTGTCCTCCGATGTTAAACATACTCAAAGAAAGCGACGAACCGCTATCTAAGCGTAAATAACCGGTTTGACCATCTTTTTTTGCCACCAACAAGAAAGGCTTACCATCCAAAGAAAAACTAGCACGTCCATCTGCATTGGTCGATGATTTGCCCATTAATTGATTTTGATAATTAAATATCGACACCTCAACACCCGATAGATTTTTGGTACTCACCAAGTCAGTGATAAATACATTTAAGGTGTGATCGGCATCTTCTTTTGTGATAATTCCGAAATTAGAAGCTAATAAATTCTGTTTAATCTGATGTTTTTTGCTACGATAGTATGAAGCTTTACAAGGATCATTCCGGTCTCCATATTCATAGTCATAATAATAATCATCGTAGTAATAATCGTTACCGGACGGACCGTCATAAGATTTGTCTTCGGTCTTAAAATTGTCGGAATCGTCATTCATTTTAGTAGAAGTACAATTGTATAAAATCTGATTTTTGTTAAAAGAAATTTCGATGCGATATAATGCGCCCTGATCTACTTCAATCATATCTTTCATATCCAAGGCAAAAGTGTTCCACCTGCCATAATCAATTGATTTGTCAGATTTTAACACCACTTCTTTTTTGAAAACCACCCGACCCACTCTGGCTAATTCTCTACGACCATCAAAATGGTTAACTTGAAAAAACTGGGATACATTGTCTTCGAATATCTTAATAATTTTGACATTAACCGCTTTTAAATTGACCGCCTGAAACGGATAAATCAATCCTTTGGAATCGGGCATAATAACCCCTTTGCTAATCGCTTTTACATTGGGTTTAAGCGAGCTGAAAAAAATTTTCTTTGTAAAAGATTTTTGCATTCTTTTACCCATAGAATTTTTGACGCCCTGAGCTATTATCAAACTTGTTTCTTTGGAAATTCTTTTTTTTGGATAACAACGAATTAAATTTCCTGACACGGATAGCTTCAAAGGAATATTATTTTTTAGGCGAATTAAACCTTTTAAATTTTGTTTGGTATTAATAGGGTCTGAAAAGAAAATATTAATGACTTGATCGGGTTCGCCTATAAGCTCAACACTCATTACATTAAAAGAATCAATTGAAGGAATATTGATCACTTTTTCGTCTTTTTGATCTGCATTGATGGGTTTCCCGTTCCATTGCACAATTACATCGCTTGGTTTTACGCCTCTATGAATACTATCAATGACAAAATGGTGTTTTTTAGCATCGTAGTTATGCGACCAAGAAATCTTTTTTCGTTTGCCATTTTGTGTAGTAGACAAAACTTCCGTAATCTTTTGACTATCGGCAAAATCCGCAGTTGTCAAATCGCCTTCGAGTTTGTTCCAAGTTAAATTTTTTGGGTTATAAGCCTGCATGCCTTGCATTTGCACATCAAAAGCTTGCTTTTTTGTTTGAAAAGAAAAGGAAAAATCGCTATATTTTTTTGGCAAAGTCATCAATTTTGATAAGTGAAAAACGGCTTCAAAATTCTTGGCATTGGGCAATTTTTTATCAGGATAAAATACCAGTGTATAAGGATCTTTCCATATTGCCTGTCCTTTGATTTCGGGTGTAAATTCAAAAAGACCTTCCGTAGCTTTATCACCTGACTTAAATTTTTGCTCTTCTTTCAATTCAATGGTAATTGGGTCAGCATTTGACACAATTCCTGAGGTAAAAGCATTGATATAAGTGGTAAAACCACTGTCAACTTTTTTGGTTTTATCAGACGAATGGCAAGCGGCAAAAAGCCAAATAAATGCTATTAAAGATAATAATTTGTTACATTTTGCAAAGGACGATTTTTTGTACATAATGAGGATTTTAAAAACGAAATTATTAATCGTTTAAAGATAAGATATTTTAACATATAAAAAGTAAAAATTTATGTTTTTTTTTATTAAATTTGTGGCAAATCCTTATGTTATGTTATATAATATTTATGCCGGCAATAAACTCATTATTTTAACAGATGACTTACAAAAAACCCAAGGCGCCATATTTGCATTAGATAACATTCATTTAGAGGATATTACAGAAAAAATTTACGATAATTCCATTGGAAACATTTCCTTATTTCATCCAAATATAGAAGAAGCTTGGATCATATTCAAAAAACATTTTAACGTAATAGAAGCAGCGGGTGGCGTCGTTGAAAACGATGCATCTCAATACTTATTTATATACAGAAACGGGAAATGGGACTTGCCTAAGGGAAAAATGGAAGAGGGAGAAACACCATACATCACTGCCATTAGAGAAGTGCAAGAAGAATGTGGTATTCAATATATTACAATCGACCATTTTTTGTTTGACACCTATCATCTTTTTACCGAGAATAATAAAAAAAGATTAAAAATAACCCATTGGTATAAAATGAATGAAACTAAAAAAAGCGATTTAACACCCCAAATTGAAGAAGGAATAGAAAAAGTAGCATGGATAGACTTAAACAAACATCCTGAGGTTTTAAACAGTAGTTATGAAAACATTCAAATGCTTTTTGCCGATGCCAGAAAATTAGAAAATATTATGCCAGAAAATTAAATACAAACGGAGTAATAAATACGAAAAATGAACTCAGAAATAATCGCAAAAAGAGTATTTGATACTATTTTTGAAAATGAAGATAGACTTACAGAATTAGGAATAAAAAGTTATAAAGATTTTACAAACTTATTGAAAAAAACAATAGGCGATTTAGGTTTTAATTCGGGATATGATGTTGCAACAAATTGTGATAAAGAATATAATGAAGGTGAGTGGCTATACGATTTGGTATGGTATAAAATGTGGAAAAATCAGAAATCATAGAATCAATTGATTTAGTTTTTGAAACGGAAATTAGCGGTAAAAAATTTCACGATTTTAAAATTGACTTTGACAAATTATTATTTGCTACAAAATCAACAAAGATGATTTTATTTACTAAGGTGAATAAAGGCTTGACTGATAAAATTCTTAAATATGTTCATGAAACATTGAATAATTTTAAAGATTTTGATAAAAATGAGAAGATATATATTATCTTTTGGGACGAAAGTGATACAGGCAGTTTTGAAATGGAAGTAATACAAAAAACAAACTAATACCAATAAAAATATACTTATAATGGTGTCAAATTGTATCATTAACAATCGTTTTGTAAATGCAAAGTCAATAGCTAATCTAAATTTTTTAATTTTTATCAACACTAAACCCTCTAAACCGATTTTTAAAGTGTTATTTGGTTGTTTATGTGATTTTTTAGACTAATTTCAGTTATTTTTTAATAAATTATTATATATTTACCATAATAAAATAATCATTCTAAAAATACCATATTATGAAAAAATTCTACTTCTTATTAGCAAGCCTATTCATGCTAAACGCTTTGGGACAAGTCCCTGCAAATGATGATTGTGCAAATGCTACACTTATCACTTCAACGCCTTACGACATCAACCAAGATGCCAGTGCTGCCACCAACAATGCTGGCGGATTGGATGTTTGCGGTTCGCCTGCTTGGGGCATGAATGACGGTGTTTGGTACACATTAACCGGTACGGGGGGCGATGTAAGTTTAAGCGTGTTGCCCAGCGGTTGGAACTGTCAAGTAGATGTTTATAGTGGCTCTTGTGGCAATTTCACTTGTGTACTAGGGTTAAATGATGGCGCTACAGACGAGATGGAACAAGGTACATTTTTTGCGGATACCAATGTCGATTATTATATCAATATCGGACATTGGGCTTATGATGCCAACCATCCACAAGCTGATAGTCCCGAAGGTCCTTTTACCTTGCATGTTGAAGGCGCTTTGCTAAATATTGCGCCTAACAAAATTGACAATTTTAACATTTATCTCAATCCAGCCAACCATATTCTGTATTTATCGGCTGATGAGCAAATTACAAAAGTTCAAATTTTTGATTTATCCGGAAAAGAAGTGATGAAGGCACAGCCAAATAAAATGATGACAAATTTTGATTTGACAACTTATAAAAGTGGATTGTATCTTGTAAAAGTAAACAGTTTGTCACAAAGCGGTACTTATAAGATTATTAAATAATAGATTACTATTCAGTTATTTAATACCATTTAGGTTTAAAATCTATTGAATAGTTTTAAAATATTTTTTCTATTTTCTGCACTATTCTTTGTCTATTTTATTAGATCTTTACTTTTTTACTCACTATTATTCATTATTTTTTTAAGTGTTCGTGAATCTCCGATTTGCATCGCCCAAAAAAGTAACAAAAAAGTCTAGGCTTACGAAACTTTTACTAATTTATACATTTCGCTTCCTAAACAATCTGAACTCGCATTACGATTCTGCTATTAATCCTATTTTTAACTAATTGTAAATTCTTATATTTTATCAAAATTCGTTAATGCTCGAACAGCAGATTGTTTTTAACGTCCGCTCAACTCTAAATTTATGCAAAACCTTCGTATGCCGTGGGCAAACCGCAATGGTTCGTGTTTAAAGATTATTTTTTATTTATTGCGTAATTGTTTAACGGCAATACCGGCTCCTATTACACCAATTAGGGCTATAATCGCTTCGCCAAATCCTGACCAATAAATGCTCAGATGTCCCAGCGCTAACTTTACCGCCGAAATATCATTTATGCTAATCATTGTGTAGTAGATACTGCCCAATCCGATTGCCAAACCCACATGATTCCGAATAAAACCAACGGAAGCCCTGTAATTATACCTATAATTTTCCAAGCTGTAGTCTATGATTGAAAATCCATAAAAATAAGAAGATATCAAGAATATTAATATTTTGGCAAACAAACTGACAATATTGTGATGTGGTAAAAAATATAAAATAATTGAAATAAGTGCAATGGATACATATTCATACAATAGATTCCTAATCGTTATTTTAATACCGCGTATCACATCTTTAAATAATTGTCTTATCGAAAATTTATAGGATTTTCCTGAAAGCTTTTGCATTACTTCTTCGGAAACCATTGAAAATACAGGGGATAAGATAATTAGTAGAAAAAAGCCTGATAATCCGGAAACAAAAGAAACGGACAGGTCGGCATATTTGGATGTATTGGCATACGGAATTAAACTACTTATCAAATTTATGATTACATCAAAAAAGACAATAGGAAACATAAAAAGCAACAGCATCAACAAGACGAATGCTACATACCTATATAAATTTAATTTTTTTATATAATAAATTGCTTGAAGATAAGCATATATGCCCAATAAAAATTCTCTTAACATAAAATTATACTAAGTTCCATACGCAAAAATAAGCATAATTGGTGAATATTTTTTATCTTGCCGCTCCATTTTTAAATCAAATATGAAGTATTTTTTTAGCATAATTCTATCCATAATATTGAACTTAACAATCCTAGCACAAAAACCTGTTGGCAAGAATCCCTTAGCGCTTGATACCATTCAAATATCAGGCTATACGCAACAAAAAAAAATTGTACAACTACCTAAAACAGCTCACATTATAAAGCTTTCAGATATACAAAAACAACATATTCAAAGCATCACGGATATACTGGCATTAGTCTCAGGAATAGACACCAGAGTTAGAGGTGGTAAAGGGGTGCAATCTGACATAAGCATACGTGGTGGCAGTTTTGACCAATCTTTAATTTTACTCAATGGCATTCCGGTTTACAATCCGCAAACAGGTCATCACAGCTTAGATCTCCCCATTGATTTTTCGATGCTTGAACGCGTTGAAATTTTAGAAGGCGCAGCCGGACAATCATACGGGGTGAATGCTTACAGCGGGCTTATCAATCTAGTTACAAAAAACCCTCAAAAGCAACAAGCAAACGTCGGTTTTGAAATGGGACAATTCGGTTACCTCAAAACCAATGCAGACATTGCCCATAAGATGGAAAAAATAGCTATTTACAACGGATTCAGTTATCAAAAATCAGACGGTTATTTAAGAAATAACAAAATAAATAATACGGATTTTTACAGTCTTAAAGATTATTTGTCTTTGCAAATTCAGACAAGTAAAAATCCTATAAATATTCAGTTGGGTTATCATCAAAAAGATTTTGGCGCTAACAGTTTTTACACCTCAAAATATCCTTGGCAATATGAAAAAACATCAGGATATTTAATTGACGTGAATACGCAATTCGGCAAAAAAATTAAGTGGCAAGCTTTTATCAGTTTCAAAAAACACTTTGACGAATTTCAGTTGTTTAGAGAATCCATTTATCATTTTGACAACCAGTATTATATCCACGAAAAAGACACCGCTCAATATGCACCGGGCGTTTACTACAAAGGGCACAACTACCACCAAAGTCAATCGGCATCTGCCGGTATAAAAATGGCATTTAAAAGTAAAATGGGCACTTCCAATATCAACTTGAGCATACACAACGATGCCATCAAAAGCAATGTCCTAGGAAATTTAATGCCCACAACTATAACCGATTATAATAGAATTTATACCAAAAGCGACCAAAGAACCTATTTTTATGGCACGGCAAATCAGTCTCAGAAAGCCGGACATTTTAATTTTGGCGCCGGTATTTCTGCCCTATACAGTCAAGCATATCTTTGGCAATTATCCGGCGGATTTTACATCAACTATTTGCAAAAAGATTTTACCCATTACATCAACATCAACAACGCCGTTCGGATTCCCACTTTTACCGATTTATATTATGCCGGTCCCTCCAACATAGGAAATCCCGATTTGCAACCCGAAAAATCTACAAGTTTTGAAATCGGAAGCAAGTTTCATCAACATAATTGGATGAGCACAGCTGCAGTATTTTATAGGAAAGGGCGACAAACCATCGACTGGATCAAATGGCAACCTAATGACAAATGGCAGACCCAAAACCTCACCGATTTAAACACATTGGGATTTGAATTTAATCTCGACAAGAAATTTACCCACTCCTTTTTAAAACGATTAAAACTCTCCTATACTTTCTTGCATACAGAAAAAGCCAATAAGGAAAACTTTATTTCAAAATATGCACTGGACTATTTGAAACACAATTTTACCGCTTCCATTTCGCATAAACTTTTTACCGGCATTGACACCAATTGGCAAATCATCTACAAAGATAGAAATGGGAACTACTTGGATTATATCGACGGACAATATCAGTTGTATGATTATCATCCGTATTTATTGACCAATTTAAAATTGTCAAAGAAAATTCGCAAAGTACTTCTTTCTTTGGATGTTGAAAACCTGTTCAATATAGATTACAGAGACCTTTCTTATATAAAAATGCCCGGAAGGTGGGTTATTTTTTCTTTGAAATATAAGATTAAATAGGAAACAAATTAGAACGGGAACAAATATCCAAAAAAACCTCAAAACCGGTTTCGTGACCAATATCATAAGTGTGCAATTCGTGACGAATCTTATTGTCTTTTAAAAAAGAAATCGTGGTAAAAGGTGGTATAATTTGGTCATTTAGACCCAAACTGATATAGTGTTTGCTTTGTGTTGCCAATGCCCTGTTGTCGGGTTTTACGATATTGGTGACCAATAAAGCAGGATTTAATAAAATGGTCGGAAGGTTGTAATAATTTCCCAAATGAAAAGCGAAATAACCGCCCAAACTGGAACCTACTATTAGCTTGGGTTTATTCTTTATAACCAAATTATCTAAAAACCGATAATCCACAGGGTAGTTGTGATACTGCATCAACGGGTTGATTAAAGTATCAAACTTTGACAGCCATTCGGTTCGTTCATTTTGATTGGTACTGTTTAAACCGTGCAAGTATAAAATGCTCATAATTCTTTGCTAAGAAAGTTCATTATTTTATCCGAAGCCCCTAGATTTCTCAAAGCATATTTTTTGGTAATACCTGATTTTTCAGCTAACAAATCAGGATTTTCAAACAGATTATCCACTACTTTATTTAGTGATTTTTGGTCGTGAATTACAACAAGACCACCCAATTCGGACAAATCTACCGCCTCATTAAACTTTTGAATATTGGGTCCGGTAATAATCGGCACCCCATAAATAGCCGGTTCTTGTATATTGTGAATGCTTTTTCCAAACCCATTGCCAATATAGACCATATCGGCAAAGCGATAGGTTTTGTTTAGCATACCAATGGTATTCAAAATTAAAACATCCTTATCAAATTCACTTTCATCTTGTATTTCTGTAAATACTGCTACCGGTTTTTTAATACGTTTTTTGATAGCTTCGATATGATTAGGATTAATCTGGTGCGGGGCAATCAAAAATTTAATTTTGTGCTTGGTGTTATTGATATAATTCGCCCAAAGTTTTTCATCTTCCGGCCAAGTACTCCCCAAAATGACAAGTGGTTTGTCCTGCTTGAATTTAGGCATAAAATCTAAGTCATCGGACTGTGCTGCAATACTAAAAACGCGATCAAAACGCGTGTCACCCACTACCCCAACATTGTCAAAACCGTGTTTTTTCAAAACGTCTCTAGAACCTTCATCCTGCACAAAAAAGTAGGTAAAAGCATGCAAAGATTTTTTTAACCAAGCGTTGTAAGGTTTAAAAAATTTATGATTATCCGTAAACAAGCCCGAAATTAAAAAAGTTTTTATATTTCTCTTTTTTAGCTGGAATAAATAATTGGGCCAGAAATCATATTTGACAAAAAAGACCATTTCAGGTTTTAAGAAATCTAAAAATTTTCGAACATTTTTGGGCGTATCAACAGGCAAATAGACAACACAATCTACCGGTGCCGATTGCTTTTTAATTTCATAGCCCGATGGCGAAAAAAAACTCAACACCAATTGATAATTTGGGTGAGCTGTTCTTAATTTTTCCAAAATTGGCAAACCCTGTTCATATTCACCCAAGGAAGACACATGCATCCAAATAACGGATTTGTCAGGTTGAATACAATGCGCAAGTTTTTGAAAAACTCCTACTTGTCCCTGTCTAAATTGCTTGACTTTTTTACCAAAAAAATTTCCGAAAAGCCATAACAACTTTTCGGAAATCAATATGAATATATTGTATAAAAAATGCATCTAAACAATCTTAACTCAACATCAAAGGCATCACCAACATCGTGATTTTCTCTCCTTCTTCAAGACCATCTATTGGGTTAATAATCGCTGCTTTGCTAGGAACCGACATATTTACGGCTACTTCGTCAGAATCTAAATTAGATAACATTTCTATCAAAAATTTAGAGTTAAAACCAATAGCCATGTCTTCACCTTTAAAATTACAAGTCAATCGTTCTTCCGCCTTATTAGAGTAATCTAGGTCTTCTGCCGAAATTTTAAGTTCGGAACCTACTATATCCAATCGGATAAGATGCGTCGCTTGGTTGGCAAAAATAGAAATACGCTTGGCTGCATCTAAAAATTGCAGACGATCTATCACCAACACATTGGGGTTTTCCAAGGGAATTACATTGCGATAATTAGGATAAGTTCCATTGATTAATCTGGAAATCAATTCCACATTCTCCAAGGTAAATTTGGCATTTTTATCGTCATAAGCAATGCTCACGTTTTCGGCATCACCAGACAAATAATTCTTTAAGATTTGTAGTGGTTTTTTAGGCATGATAAAATTTGCCTCTTGGTCAGCACGCAAATCGAAGCGTTCGTACTTAACCAATTTATGTGCATCAGTACCTACAAAATTCAAGGATTCGGGTGAGATCTCAAACAAAATACCTGTCATAGTCGGACGCAATTCGTCGTTGCTAGTTGCAAAAATAGTTTTGCTAATGGCATCGGTCAACACACCTGCGGGTATGCCTATTATGGAGGCGTCTTCCATTTCGATAGGATTTGGATAATCTTCGGCATCAGTATAGGAGAAACTGTATTTTCCATTTTCGTTTACAATATCAACCGTATGGTTATCATTGATTAAAAATGTCAATGGCTGTGTGGGAAGCGATTTAACCGTATCCACCAAAAGCTTTGCCGGCAATAAAAAATTTCCTTCGTCTTCCGAGGAAACTTCCAAATTGGCCGTCATAGTCGTTTCTAAATCCGAGGCGGTGATTTTAAGTAAATTCCCATGCAATTCAAACAAAAAATTATCTAGAACGGGAATCGTATTGTTGTTATTGATGACGTTGCGAAGTACTTGCAGGTTCTTAACCAGTTCATCACTTGAAACTAAAAATTTCATATATTTTAATATTTTATTTTTAACGGTATTGTAAATAAATTATTCTAAAATGCTTCATTATTCTTATACAAAGCCCTTATAAACATACCTTATATTTGTGAATAACAAAAATACAAAATATTTTTAAACGAAAAGCAAGGATTTTTAATCTTTAAAAAAGCTTATTTTGATTAAAAAAACCCGTAAAAAAAATATAGGCATAGAAATATAATTCTTATAAGGAACAGAAAACCAATTAATAAACATACAAGCAAATTATATTAAAAAATAATTCAAAAAAACTTGTCTATAAAATATTTTTTTGCGTATATTTGCAATCTCAAAACCGAGAGGTACCTTAGCTCAGCTGGTAGAGCAATGGACTGAAAATCCATGTGTCCGCAGTTCGACTCTGCGAGGTACCACAAAAAAAGAGATTGCTTATGCAGTCTCTTTTTTATTTTTTTTAAATCTTTACCATATTTAAAACCGGCACTTAGATACAAATTTTAATCCTTTCCCTCAGAAAATCCACTCAGTGACCTAGGCTTATTGATTTTATTAAATTTTTTTAGATACTACCACACGAAGGGATTCGTGCGGGAGCTATGTTAATGCTTTCTATGCATTAAATTCTCTGCAAAATCTATCCATTTTTCTTTTTCAGAGGCAGGCAAACTCGTTTTGTCAAGGTAAACCAAGGATGATTTTGTATAGTCATCAATTTGTTTTTTTGTCAATTCAGGTATTTTATATTTCTCATAAAGTTGCACAACTGTACTTATTAGCCGGGTATCATCGTCCTTTTTGTCCTTATATAAATCAATCAGCAAGCCTTTGTCCTTAACATTTGCTTTTTCAAGCGCATTGATATACAAAAATGTCTTTTTTCGATCGATGATATCCCTCCCAATTTGTTTTCCAAAAGCATCTTGGTCACCAAATGTATCCAAATAATCATCTTGAATTTGAAAAGCGATGCCCAAATGAATGCCAAACATACTCATATTGTAAAAATCTTCCTTTTTGGTTTTTGCTACTATTGCCCCAAATTGTAATGCTGCGCCTAATAAAACGGCGGTTTTTAGTCGGATCATTTCTAAATACTCGGAAAGCGGCACATCGTTTCTCGTTTCAAAATCCATGTCCATTTGTTGCCCTTCACAAACCTCTATTGCTGTCTGATTGAGCAAGCTACTTAGTTTTTTATAGGTTTCGCCGTCATATTGTTCCAACATCTTGTATGCCCAAATCAACATCGTATCACCGGAAAGAATGGCAAGATTTTCATTCCATTTTTCGTGCACGGTTGGTTGTCCGCGTCGGATGCTGGAATGGTCCATTATATCGTCGTGAATAAGGGTGAAATTGTGAAAAGTTTCAATCGCTGCTGCTGCCGGAAGGGCTTTGTCCATATTCTCTCCAAAACTACTCGATGAGAGTAAAACCAGTAGTGGACGAATACGTTTTCCGCCGTTTCTCAAAACGTATTTTAAAGGTGCATATAAGTTTTTGGGTTCTCTGTCGGGGATTTGTTGATCTAGAAAAAGTTCGAATTTTTGACGTAAAACGGAAAGTTTGTCCATATTTAAAAATTTTGGTTAAAAATAGTCAAATTATTAGGAACCAAAAAAATAATTTTGTTGTTTTTTTATTCTTTGATTAAATCAAGTAATCAAAATAAAAACAGTAAAGTCTTCTATAAAAATAACTGAAATTACGCACCTCTCAATTCCTTGAATTTATTAGGATCTTAGAATTTAACCATAAAAGACATAAAAGAAAATAAAAGGCTAACACTTATATGAACTTTTAATACTTTTATGGTCCAAAAAGGAAGCAGTATTTCATATTGATTTTTAATATTTTATAAATATGTTTATTGTTCCCAATATGCCAAATATTTGTAAATTAAAACCATAATTGCATATACGAAACTTGAATAAAAATAACGTATATTTGTACAAAATCTAATCATTATGAAACCAAAACAAATTTCCAGTTGGGAAAAAACACGTCAAATGGGTGCTTGGAAATACGGGCTGATATATGGAACTATTTGGGGTGTTTTTGTTGTAGCATTTCTATATGTTATAAACCTTTTTTTCCATATTGACCCAAAAGGAATGGATACATCAAAGCTCATTATTATGCTGATTATTTATGTGATTACGGGCATTGTGCTTTATCGTTTCGTGATGTGGCGTTTCAAAGAGAAAATGTATCAAAAGTGGATGGATGCACAGAATAATCAGAAAAATTTAGACAAATAAAGGAAACTGTTTCCATACATATCTAAGCTATTAAAAATCGGGTTTAATAGCCATTCTTACCGCAAACCTAGGCGAATGCAATCCATTTATACTGTGATGTGGGCTGCGCCAAATGGCATCAACTCTTATAAATCGTAGGTTGCCATATCCTATATTTTCCAATCCGACACTGTATTCATAATACATATTTTGGTCAGGTGCCGCATAATGGATATTTGAAAAATTGATGCTTTTGTTTGCATTCGAAATTTGTCCGTAAGCAAGTCTAAACGCGACAACCGTTCTTAATTTTAGTTTTTTTATCAAGGGCAATCTATTCAATATCAATCCATTGAAATGATGTGTAAAGTAAGCCGTCGCATAGGTATCGGTAACAAAATCGTAGTAATTAAGTAAGCTAAATGTATAAGGTTTTTGTATCAAAACTTGATTGGCCGGAATCGGATTGAGCAAAGCCAAAGGCACCGTACCAAAAGTTTTTCCCAGTTCGACCATTGCATCGGTTTTGCCAAATTTACCCCATAATATATATTGATCGTATCTAAACTGCAAACGACTATAACTGAAATCGCTGTTTAAGAAAGAAAAACTTTTGTGATAATTGAGTATAAAGGAAGGAAAAGCATTTTTTCCGTATCGCTGTGCCACACCCAAACCATAAACATCTCTACCCGGTGTATAGGTTAGAAAAAAATCGGCACCTGCATCGATCACCTTGTGTCGCACTTCGAAATTTTTGTACATATAATCCATATTAAACAGATGACGATCTGCCGGTTGAATTGTTTTATGCGAAGGTATAAAGCCCAAATGAAAATTCTTTGCTAGCCGAAAATCAAATTTTAAACTTTTTTCTTGAATTCGTGACAAGAATACATTTTTACCACGCGACAAAACAAAATTTGCCCCCAAATTTTCAACAAACATAATATTGCTGACATTCAAAAGCTGACGTGCTTGTTGGGCATAATCATCAGACCAAGTAGCCGAAAGGGCAATACGCGGCTTGTAAGACAACAAATATTCAGCTTGCACACCATATTTCATCTTTTTATCTCGAGTGCCATAAGCCAAATGTCCTGACAAACGAAAACGATCATCCGGTGATTTGAAAGTTCTGAAGCCTGCCATCAGTCGCCAGCCTTCTACCCCATTTCGTCCTACGGCTTGAAACAAAGGACCGAATTGCACATTTTTAGCCAAGTTAAAATAACCGGTTGTCAAAATATTGATCCATTTGGTCATATTCTGAATCCTTTTTTTGCCTTTTATTTTGTCGATTAACGAATATGTTTTTCCCGACTGGCTAAGGTCTGTATAGCTTTGCCAAAAAGCACTGTCTTTTACAAATTGTTTCGGTTTATATTTAATGATATTTTTATCATAAAATTCACTTGAATGGCGCGACTTAAAATTATAATCGGTGTATAAATAGGTTTTCTTGATATTGATTCCGTTGTGTTGGTCGTTTTTATCAATTAAGGTAAAATCGCCTTCAAAAACATCGCTTTTTGGTAAAAAGATGGTATCGTTTAGCATTTTATATTCCTTCTCGATAGACAAACCACGAACAAAATTGATGTTCACATCCCTATTGAGTTTCATTTTTATCTTGGTCACTGCAAAAGTACGCTTGTCCACTAAAAAATTTCCTACAAATGCCAAGTCCGCTGCCCTACGCGGCCAGAAATAAATATTGTATAATTTATGATGGTTCTGTTGAATGCTGTCGTAAAGCAGGTAATCATAGGTGTCAAATCCCGTAGAAGAAATAGGGCTCACAAAAGACTTATTGAACAAATCAAAGCTGTTTTGATAAATATCAACTGCGTCAAACTTATTGGCCATTCTATCAAACACAAAACCGTTTTGGACAAATCCTTTGTTCTTTTCTGCTTCAATATCGATGCGTTGCTTGCCTAGTTTGTTGTCGCCGTAAACACGATAAACCAACTCTTTGATAAAAATGGGAATATATTTGTTAAAACCTTCGCTATCAAAAGGTAATTCATCCAAAACTTGCCGGTAATCTTTCTTAAAAAGTTTTTTTAAGAACAGAGAGTCTACTCTATTTAAACCAATCTCCGTTGCATCGTATTTTTTGTACTCATAACGATTGAGCAACTGAAGTCCATTTCTTTTTTTATGTTGCCAAATTCCTTTTAAAATTTTATAAGCGGGATTTTCTTTTTTCTTCAATCTTTTCTTAGGCCGTTGCACAATGACAACCTCATCCAAAACGTTTTTCTCTTCTTTTAAAACAATCCTTAAATATGGATTTTTGGGCTTGGGCTTGATAATTTTCGTTTCATATCCCATCAAAGAAAAAGTAATTTTACCTCTTTTTCGACGTGTTTTTAACTCAAACTCCCCATTATCGTCCGTAGTAGTTCCAAACTTACCCTTACGCATATAAACATTTACAAAAGGAAGCGGTTCTTGATTCTCGTCAACCACAATTCCTCTATATATGATACGCTCCGGCTTAGTAGATTTTTTCCTTGTTATTTGGGCATAAGGCGACAAAGAGAAAAAAAGAAGGAATATATATATAATGTATTTCATAATTTTACTAAGCACTGAATTTTGTGTCTCAAAAAATAAAATCTAATAAGGATAAACAATTATAAATTGTAGCAAAGGTATTATTTAAATGCAAACGAAACAAACAATTCATAACACAATTTATCATATATTTGCATCTTCATCATTAGCACAAATATGTTTAAACAGTACACCAAAGAGTTTAGAAGAAATTTACAAATAGCTACACCGGTTATGTTGGGTTTCCTAGGCCATGTGGCTGTTGGATTAGCCGATAGTATATTTGTTGGCAAGCTAGATCCTATCAATCTAGCGGCTGTATCTTTGGCAAACTCTGCCATATTTTTTATTATGGCTTTTGGTATTGGATTCTCGTATGCCATTACGCCTTTGGTATCCGAAGCTATTGGAGCTGAAAAGCATCACAAGTTGGAAAAAATTTTGTATAACGGCGTATTTCTCAATACTATTTTGGGCATACTCATGGCTTTATTGAGTCTATACATCCCAAAAATTTTGGTAATAGCCGACCAACCACCTGAAGTTATTGCCTTAGCCGTCCCTTATGTCCGAATTGTAGGTATTTCCTTATTATTTGTTATGATTTTTCAAGCATACAAACAGTTTTCGGACGGAATGGCATTGACTATTTACCCAATGATTGCTACCATTATAGCCAATGTCATCAATGTTTATCTGAGTTATGGAATGGTTTTCGGGCATTTTGGTTTTAAAAAAATGGGAATTTACGGTGCGGCATACGGTACACTTATAGCGAGGATTGTTACGGTTATCGCCTTATGGATTGCCTTAAAATATTTTTCTAAGACAGCCGTCTATTTTAAAAATTTGGGCTTTCATTTGATTTCTAGACCCGTCATAAGAAGATTGTTGTATTTGGGCATTCCCTCAGGCTTTCAAGGTGTATTTGAAATGGGTATTTTTGCTGCCACCGTTTGGATTGCCGGTACTTTGGGCGCCATAAACCAATCGGCTGACCAGATAACACAACAAATGGCATCAATGACTTTTATGGTATTTCTGGGTTTTGGTGTCGCCGCAACAGTACGGATAGGTAATCAAAAAGGACGTAAGGATTTTAAAGAAATGAAACGTATTGCCACATCCATCTTCTTGCAAGTTTTCTTATTCGAATTGTTATTTACGGCCATTCTTATCATATTTAGGCATCAATTGCCCTGGATTTTTCTCAGTAAAGATTATAACGACCCTATTAAAATGGCAGAAGCATATAAAGTGTATCAATTATCGGTACAACTTTTGATTATAGCCGGACTGTTTCAAATATCAGATGGATTTCAGGTGGTACTTCAAGGCGCATTACGCGGGTTGCAAGATGTTATCTACCCTTTCTTTATCACCTTTATTGCCTATTGGCTCATCGGTTTCCCTATGAGTTTTTATTTAAGCAAAACGATCGGTTTAATGGGTATTTGGTACGGATTACTCACCGGTTTGACCACTTCCGCTATTATGTTATTCTTTAGGTTCAGATATCTATCAAAAAAACTAATGAACAATTAAATTGTGATATAGCTGCTTGAAGGCTTGCAGCTTATCACCCAAATTTGGTTTATAAATCGATAGTTTATCATTGTT
>JANTGO010000017.1 GCA_024763015.1 Flavobacteriaceae bacterium | reverse complement strand
GTAGAAAAAGAAAAACCCAATTGCAGCTGATCTTCATAGGTGGCGGCAAAACTAAAATCCATTCTGCTTTTGTGTCCTTTGTTATTGATTTTGGCATTGTGTGCTACTTGAGAATAGGTGGCGGCAGGCGTATATTGTGTATTGTTCGGGTCGGTGTCATCTACCGGATTGATGGCATAAGCTTGGTAAGCCAGAAAAGCTTGTTGCGCACCATAACCCATGTTTTCTCCTAGATAATTATAAACATCGTCAACATTTTCGCCGACATGTACATCTAAATCATATTTTTCAATACCGTTTGCATTGTTTAAGAAATAATCCAAAGTACTGCTGCCCAAAGGATTAATTCCTTGAATATGTACGGCGTTTCCATAAGTAGCTTCTTTGCTATAATTAAAAGCCATGGCAAATTTGTTCCAGTCTTTTACATCTGATTTATAAGCCCAAACAGCACCTATTTGATCAAATGACAAAAAATTATGGTTGATGGAAGCGTAGGATTTGCCTTGCATATTTCCAAAATAATCACTGCTGTTTTGTTGGTTGTAAAAACCTAAAGTGCCGGAATATTGGTTGGTGGCAAAAGTTGTTGCACCTGCCGGATTTAAACCGACAGCACTCATATCACCACCCAAAGAGCTAAAAGCGCCAGACATAGCGGTAAAGCGGGCAGAGCCCAATAAGTCATCTTGTGCATAACGCAGTCCGTCATTGATGTCTTGTGCTTGTAATGCCAAGCTAAATAAAATTGAAAAAAGGAAAGAATAAAGACCTCTCATATTGTTATGTTTTTTTGTTATTCACCAAATAGAGGCGTATCTAAAACGTCTCTATTTGGTGTTTAAAAATTTGTTTAAAAAATCAATGGGTTGGATTATCTTCTGCTACGTCCACTTCTGCCTGAGCTATGACTACTACTTGAGCCGGAAGAGCTTCTAGAGCTAGAGCCACTGCTGTATGAATGTCCACTGCTTCTAGGGCTGGAATAGCTTCGTCTGTTTGAACTACTAGAGCTTGACGAACTTCTTTTTGGGCTGCTATACGATTTTGTTCTTGCGCTTGATCTGTTTCTACTAGAACTGCGTTGGGTATTACTTCGGGTTCTTCTTACTTCATTTCGGTTTGTTCTGCCGGTTCTGACATGAGAAGTGCGTGGTTTATTTGTTCGAGTTGTACGCGTACTTGTGCTGTGTCCTGTTCGGTTACTGTGGTAATTATCACTTCGACCTGTTCTACTAGTATTTGTTGTGGTTCTATCACTACGACCTGTCCGGCTGGTGCTTACACCGTTTCTGCCATTTCGTATGGCATGCGTGTTGGTATTACCCCCACGTCCGTTTCTGCTACTATTGTCGTGTAGGCCACTACGGCCACTACGCCCAGTTTTGCCGGTAGCTGTTCCGGTTCGACTGTAATGTCCAGTTCTACTTGTGCTTACGCCGCCTCTGCCATTGCGTCCTGTGTGTGTGCCGGTGTTGCCGCCTCGTCCGTTTCTACCACTATTGTCGTGCAGGCCACTACGACCGCTACGTCCGGTTTTGTCTATAGTTGTTCCGGTTCGGCTACTACGTCCTGTTCTGCTTGTATTTACACCGGTTCTACCGCTATGTCCGTTTCTACCTGTGCTTATTTCGTTTCTACCGCTACGTCCGGTACGACTATGTGTATTGTTTCTACCGGAAGCTCTTGAGCTCAAAAGACTGTTTCTACCAAAATATCTTCCTCTTCTACCCCTGACATTACCTCTTCTATTTCTATAATAGTAACTATTGTTTCCATAACCGTATCCATAACCGTAATTGTTGTAATAATTTGGATAATATCCCCAATTTGAATAAGGACCATAGTAATTATATCCATAATAACCGCCATAGTAGTTATTGTAATACCAAGGATCATAATGCCAAGATGGTCCATAAAAGAAATTAAAACTTATGCCCCAATGAGGTCTGTAATAATAAGGACGGTAAGAATAATACCAAGGATCATAATCATAGTAGTCATAATCATAATAGTGGTGCACATATACCTCTTTTGTAGTGGTGTAGTATGTGTTGTCATCATTATCGTCATCATAACTATCGCTGTATGAGCCGTTATCATTATCATCGTTATAATAATCATTTTCGTCTGTAGCGACATCGGCATCATCTACATCTTCATAGACTTTTGCTTTGTTTTTGAAATATTCTTCGTAATAATCACTTTTTGTTTGTTCTTGAGTTTGTGGTGCTTTCTGTTTTCGGCTTACCACTGTTTTTTCAACAACAGTTTCGCGTTGAGGTGTTCTTACAACGGGTTCGTCGTCATAAATACCGTCTGATGCTACATTGTAGTAGCCATTACAAGAAGTAAAAAAAACGGCAACCATAAGCATCAAGGCAATGCTTAATCTTTGTTTGGAGGTGCGAGTCGGTTTCATATTATTAGTGTTATAGATTTCTAATGAATGTTAATAATGCGCTACATGATAGCTGTTTATTGTACTAATTAACAAATGTATGGTAGCAAAATATGATATTCAAAATATTTAAGCTTGAATTTACAAAAATTAATTAGATTTGCAAAATTATTGTCCTAAAAGACAATTTTCATCTATTTTTAAATCAATAATTATACCAAACTATAGTAATGGGCAAAAAACTAGTAAAACGAAGTGAGGATTATTCAAAATGGTACAACGAATTAGTTGTCAGAGCGGGTTTAGCAGAAAACTCCGGTATTAGAGGCATGATGGTTATCAAACCTTATGGCTATGCCATTTGGGAAAAAATGCAAGCACAATTAGATAAAATGTTTAAGGAAACCGGTCATGAAAATGCTTATTTTCCCCTGCTTATTCCCAAATCATATTTTAGCAAAGAAGCCAAACATGTCGAGGGTTTTGCCAAGGAAGCAGCTATTGTAACGCATTACAGATTGCGCACGACTGCTGATAAAAAAGGTATTGAAGTGGACCCAAATGCCAAGCTCGAAGAGGAGTTGATTATTCGTCCAACCTCCGAAACCATCATTTGGGATACATATAAAAGATGGATTCAATCTTATAGAGATTTGCCTATTTTGGTGAACCAATGGGCAAATGTGATGCGCTGGGAAATGCGTACGCGTTTGTTTTTGCGAACAGCCGAATTTTTATGGCAAGAAGGTCATACCGCACACGAAACCAAAGCCGAAGCCGTTGCCGAAGCCAAGCAAATGTTGGGCGTTTATGCCGATTTTGCCGAAGAATTTATGGCGATGCCGGTGGTCAAGGGGGTAAAAAGTGAGACAGAACGTTTTGCCGGTGCAGAAGACACCTACACGATTGAGGCCTTGATGCAAGATGGCAAAGCATTGCAATCTGGTACTTCGCATTTCTTGGGACAGAATTTTGCCAAAGCTTTTGATGTAAAATTCTTGTCTCGTCAAGGAAAGTTGGAACACGTTTGGGCAACTTCTTGGGGGGTTTCTACCCGTTTGATGGGCGCTTTGATTATGACGCATTCCGATGATAACGGATTGGTATTGCCACCCAAATTGGCGCCTATTCAAGTGGTGATTATTCCTATTTACCGCAAAGACGAACAATTGGCAGCAATCAGTGAAAAAGTTGATGAAATTGTAAAAGCACTAAAAGCCAAAGGCATCAGTGTGAAATACGACGATAGCGATAATTATAAACCCGGTTGGAAATTTAACGAATATGAACTCAAAGGCGTTCCGGTACGCTTGGCAGTAGGTCCTCGTGATTTGGAAAACAATACGGTCGAAGTTGCGCGTAGAGATACTTTAAGCAAAGAAGTGGTGCCTATGGATGGAGTCGATCTTTATATAGAAGATTTATTGAACAAAATTCAAGAAAATCTATTCCAAAAAGCCAAGGATTACCGCGATAAGCATATTACAAAAGTTGACAATTTTGAAGACTTTAAAAAAGTATTAGATGAAAAAAGTGGTTTTGTATCCGCGCATTGGGATGGTACGGCCGAAACCGAAGAAAAAATTAAAGACTTAACCAAAGCAACCATACGTTGTGTACCTTTGAATAATCCTTTGGAGGAAGGTGTCGATATGATTTCGGGCAAGGCTTCTAAACAAAGGGTCTTGTTTGCTAAAGCATATTAAGTTGATATTTGTGTATAAACAATATAGTAAAGACGTCCATTTTGGACGTCTTTACTATATATCGCCTATAATTTTACATCTTATTTGCATAAAATTAACCTCAAACTATTCTAAAAATTCTGTAACTTTGTCAAAATTTATCAAAAAAAATGACGACAGATTTAAAGAATTTTATTGCGCAAATGCCTAAGATAGAGTTGCATTTGCATATCGAAGGGACTTTTGAACCGGAATTAATGTTTGAGATTGCACAGCGAAACAATGTCAAAATTCCTTATAAAACGGTAGAAGAAGTAAAAAATGCCTACAATTTTAACAATTTGCAAGAATTCTTAGATATCTACTATGCCGGAGCCGGCGTCTTGCTTACCGAACAAGATTTTTATGATTTGACTTGGTCATATCTGCAAAAAATTCATGCCGAAAATGTCATTCATACCGAAATATTTTTTGATCCGCAAACCCATACTGACAGGGGTGTTCCCTTCGATGTCGTTATAAAAGGTATTCATAGTGCGCTCGAAGACGGGAAACAGCAATTGGGTATTTCTTATAAATTAATCATGAGTTTTTTGCGACATTTATCGGAAGATTCCGCTTTCAAAACTTTAGAGCAAGCACTTCCTTACAGTGATTGGATTGATGGGGTAGGATTAGATTCATCGGAAGTTGGGAACCCGCCTTCAAAGTTTCAAAAAGTATTTGAAATTGCTCGTCAGGCTGGATTTAAAGCAGTGGCGCATGCCGGTGAAGAAGGTCCCGCAGCCTATGTTTGGGAAGCCCTTGATTTGTTAAAAGTTGACAGGTTGGATCACGGCAATCGCTCCCTGGAAGACAGTGGTTTAGTCGATAGGTTGGTCGCCGATAAAATTGCTTTAACCGTTTGCCCCTTGTCTAATTATAAGCTAAAAGTGGTCACAGATATGCAACATCATCCCTTGAAAGTAATGCTTCAAAAGAGGTTGCTTGCTACTGTAAATTCTGATGATCCGGCATATTTTAGCGGTTATATGAACGACAACTTTTGGGCGGTAACACAAGCCTTGGATTTGTCAAAAGAAGATTTATACCAACTAAGCATAAATGCCGTAAATGCCAGTTTTGTCAAGGGTGATGAAAAGGTAGCAATGCGTCATAAAGTTGATGCTTATTTCGGCAAATAGCATTCGTTGAGAAACTTATTTGTATTTTCTTTTTCTGTCAAAATGCAGTCTTTTTTTAGGGCAAAATGTTTACATTTGTCAAAAATCAACATTAAAAATATATTCTTATGTATAGTCATAAATTTAAAGCGCATTTACAAGATAGTTTAAAGGAAATTGAAGATTCGGGATTGTTTAAACACGAACGTATCATTACTTCGCCACAAGGTGCAGAAATATCCTTGAATACCGGTCAAAAAGTACTTAATTTTTGTGCCAATAATTATTTGGGATTAGCAGACAATCCCGAAGTAATCAAAGCATCTCAAGAGATGATGGAAAAACGTGGTTATGGTATGGCATCAGTGCGTTTTATCTGTGGTACCGAAGATGTTCACAAAGAACTCGAAGCCAAAATATCGGATTATTACCAAACTGACGACACCATTTTGTACGCTGCTGCTTTTGATGCCAATGGTGGGGTATTTGAGCCACTTTTTGGTGAGAGTGATGCTATTATTTCGGATGCATTAAACCACGCTTCTATAATCGATGGCGTACGATTGACTAAAACAGCCCGTTATCGCTATAAAAATAACGATATGGCAGATTTGGAAGCGCAATTGATTAAGGCTAACGAGGCAGGTCATCGTTTTAAAATTATCGTAACCGACGGTGTTTTTTCAATGGACGGGGTGGTTGCACAATTGGATAAAATAGTTGCTTTAGCCGAAAAATATGATGCCTTGACGATGGTAGATGAAAGTCATGCCGTAGGGGTAATTGGTCCAAATGGACACGGAACCGTAGAGCTAAAAGGTGTAATGGGCAAAATTGACATCGTTACCGGTACGCTCGGCAAAGCCTTAGGTGGTGCTATGGGTGGATACACAACCGGACGAAAAGAAATTATTGAAATGCTAAGACAAAGATCCAGACCTTATTTGTTTTCTAACTCGTTAGCGCCTGAAATCGTAGGGGGTGCCCTTAAAGTTTTGGATATGATTACCAAAAACAACGATTTAAAAAATAAATTGGATTGGAACACAAAATACTTCAAGAATGCTATGGCACAATTGGGTTTTGATATTGGACACAGTGAATCGCCTATCATTCCCGTTATGCTTTATGATGCTAAACTATCGCAAGAAATGGCTAATGAACTCTTAAATGAAGGTATTTATGTCATTGGATTTTTCTTTCCGGTGGTGCCAAAAGACCAAGCGAGAATTAGGGTGCAACTATCTGCAGCACACACCAAAGAGCATTTGGATAAAGCCATAAAAGCTTTTGAAAAAGTAGGAAAAAAACTGAACGTAATAAAATAATACTTTTTTTTTCATTTAATTATTTTTTATTACTTTTGCAAGGTAAAAATTTAAACAACGAATGAATATGAAAAAATTAAGTCAAGTATTAGTCTTGGTAGCTATTGTTTTAAGTACGGTAGTTGTAAATGCCCAAGATAGCAACAATCCTTGGATGGTAAAATTAGGCACAAATGCTGTAGATTTTTATCCTTCAGGCAAGAAAGGTTATGACTATATTAGTGACAAATTTGGCAAAGAATTGTGCAATTTTGATCACTTTAATATTGGTTATGCCGTTTCCGATGTAAGAATCGGTAGATATTTAGGTGATAAATTCAGTTTGATTGGATCGCTTAAAGCTAACAAAATTACCAGCCTTGGAACGAAAGAAGTAAATCTTTCTTTCTTGAATGCTAATTTGGATGTTAAATACAATCTGTTAAAAGAAAGCTGTGCTTTTCAGCCTTATTTGTATGCCGGTGGTGGTTATACTTGGTTAGAAAAAGCTGATGGTGGTAATCTTAATATTGGTTTAGGTTTGGAATATTGGTTCAACGATAACTTAGGTGTTTTTGCTGAAACAGGTTACAAACAAACTTTTGACGAAGCTGTTTTACCTTATTTCCAACGTTCAGTAGGTATTGCTGTAAGATTTGGTGGCACTGACACTGATGGTGACGGTATCTTTGACAAAGATGATGCTTGTCCTCAAGTAGCCGGTTTGGCTAAATTCAACGGTTGTCCTGATACAGATGGTGACGGTGTAATTGACTCTAAAGATGCTTGTCCTCAAGTAGCCGGTTTGGCTAAATTCAATGGTTGTCCTGATACGGATGGTGACGGTGTAATCGATTCTAAAGATGCTTGTCCCAAAGTAGCCGGTTTGGCTAGTATGAATGGATGTCCTGATGCTGACGGCGATGGTTTAACCGATGCAAAAGACAAATGTCCTAACGTAGCCGGTCCTGTTGCTAACAATGGTTGTCCTTATACTGACTTTGATAAAGATGGTGTTTTAGATAAAGATGACAAATGTCCTAAAGTAGCCGGAACTGTTGCTAATAACGGTTGTCCTGAAGTAACTAAAGAAGTTCAAGCAAAATTGAATGATTATGCTAAAATTATTTATTTTGATTCAGCCAAAGCTACTTTTAAATCTAAAACTATTGAGACACTTGATGCTATTGTAGTTATCATGAAAGAATATCCTACTGCTAAATTTGTTGTAGAAGGTCATACCGATAGCCAAGGTAGTGCTAAATATAATGAAGCGCTTTCTCAAAAAAGAGCAGATGCCGTTGTTTCCTACTTAAAAGCACATGGTGTTAAATCTTCTATGAGTTCAATGGGTTATGGTGAATCTAGACCTATTGCTACTAATAAAACAAGAGCCGGAAGAGCACAAAACAGACGTGTTGAAATTAATTTAGTGAAATAATTTTTCACTTTATAATAAAATTTAAGAGGTCGCCATTGGCGACCTCTTTTTTATTATTCAAATAACAAAAATCATTATGTAAGGATATTTACATTTGCCTCTTTTACTTTTTCAATCCCTCCTTTGATGTTTATCGCTTTTAAACTATGCGCTTTAAAAATAGAAGATGCAATTAAAGATAGATAACAGCTCGTACAGTATACATAATATGTTTTGTCGGTATCTAATTCTGATATTTTTTCTTGTAAAGTTTCCAAAGGAATATTTTCTGCTCCAATGATATGTTGTGTCAAATAGTCGGATTCTTTTCTTACATCCAATACTACATCTATGATTTTTTGTTCTAGTTTTTTAGCAAATTCAATCGGTGAGATGTTGTTTATATTTGAAACCGGATATCCTGAGTTCTTCCAAGCATCCAGTCCGCCCTTTAAATAACCCAATACACTATCATAGCCAACTCGAGAAAAACGCTTGACAGTTTCTTGTTCTTTATGTGCTTCTGAAATAAAAATAATTTTTTGATTGATATCTTTAACCAGCGAACCCACCAATGGGCTAAAATCACCTTCTAATCCAATAAACAAAGCACCGTGAATACTCCCTGTATCTACAAGCATTTCTTTTGGACGAGCATCGATAACCAAAATATCATCTTTGTTGCTCATTACTTTAAATTTGCTCGCTTCAATGGGCTGTGCGTTTTTTTTGATTAGGCTATTAATACCAAGATTGATATTTTTATTCATTTTTGCATTATTCTTAAAATATGCAGGAGGTGGTTTTAATCCGGAAGTTACGGCTGTGATAAATTCCGATTTGGTCATATCCGCTCGAAGTGCATAATTTGTTTTCTTTTGATTTCCTAAGCTATCAAAAGTTTTTGAGTCCATGTTTTTTCCGCAAGCAGAACCTTCGCCATGATTTGGATATATAATGATGTCATCGGGTAGTGGCATTATTTTATGTCGAAGCGAATCAAATAAATATCCGGCTAAGTCGGTTTCTGAGATGTTTGCATCAATTGCCAAGTCGGGCCTGCCAACGTCTCCGATGAATAGACAATCTCCCGTAAAAATACAGGCTGTTTTTTGATTTTCATCTATAAGAAGGTATGAAGAAGATTCTAAGGTATGACCGGGCGTATGGAGTAGTTTGAGTTGGATGGCGCCAATGTTAAATATTTCACCATCTTTGCCATGATGAATTTTATAGGATGGATTTGCATTTGGTCCGAAAACAATAGTAGCTCCTGTTTTGTTAGCCAAATCGACTTGTCCGGAAACAAAATCAGCATGGAAGTGTGTCAAAAATATATATTTGATCTTGGTTCCATTTTTTTCTGCAAGTCTTAGATATGTCTCTGTTTCCCTTAATGGGTCTATGATGGCGGCTTCTTTTTCCGATCCGATATAATATGTCATTTCTGACAAGCAAGCTGTATAAAGCTGTTCTATTTTCATAGTTTATTAAAATATGATAATTTACTAAAAAGTCATAATATAGTTACAAGAAAACATAAAAAAGACTGCTAGTACAATGCTAGCAGTCTTTAATAATTAATAAGAAAATTAATTATACCTCATAAGTTTCTCCTGAAAATAACAATTCTTCAAATGATTTAATAGGATTAAATTTTTTAGCATATTCAGTTGCTTCTTTTTCTCTATCGACAAGGGTTTTGTCTTTAGCGGCTCTAATAACGCCCATTACAACCGGTGCTTTCATATTGATCAACGCCAAGTGTAATGAGGGATCTGGTTCGTGTGCGTCATGTACCAAAATATCACTTTCTTTAACACCGTTTTCTCCAATTGTAGCAACTTTTAACTTCATACCATCTAGTATGATACCTTTATTTTTGTCTTTGCCAAAAATCATAGGTTTTCCGTGTTCTACGACCAATTGGGCATCCGCTTTAACCGATTTGTCAGAAATGTCGTTATATGCTCCGTCGTTAAAAATAACGCAATTTTGCAAGATTTCTACCAAGGCAGTACCTTTATGATTATCTGCTGCTTTGTATAATTCTACTTGTAATTTAGCATCGTTTCCTGCCGCTCTTGCAAAGAATTTTCCTTGTGCACCAATGGCCAATTCACCCGGATTAAATGGTGCTTGTACATTGCCATAAGGTGAGGATTTTGTTTTTTGTCCTAACAATGAAGTCGGAGAAAATTGTCCTTTGGTCAATCCGTAAATTTCGTTGTTAAACAAAATATAATTAAGATCGATGTTTCTTCGTATGGCGTGTATGAAATGATTACCACCTATTGCCATACTATCGCCATCTCCTGAAGTAACCCAAACGCTTAGGTCCGGATTTGACAGTTTTGTTCCGGTAGCAATAGCAGCAGCACGTCCATGAATACTATGCATGCCGTAATTGTCCATATAATACGGAAATCTGGAAGAACAACCAATACCTGAAATAAAAACGATATCTTCTTTTTTTCTGCCTATTTCGGGCAAAGCTTTTTGTATAGAACGTAAAATGACATAGTCATCACAGCCTGGACACCATCTAACATCTTGGTCACTGGCAAAATCTTTAAATGTATATTTTATATTTGTCGTCATAACTATTCTGCTTTTAAAATTTTATTAAACTCTTTGATTAATTCTTCCGATCCAATAGGTAAACCTTGTATTTTGTCGTATTTGTTGTATTTGAATTGTGGATAGGTCATTCTTAATAAATCGGCAAATTGTCCGGCATTTAATTCCGGTACAATAATTTGTTTGAACTTAGAAAAAGTATCAGCTACACCATGCGGTAGCGGATTGATATAAGAGAAATGTGCCAATCCGACTTTTGCATCCGGATTTTGTTCTTTATATTTTCTAACGGTTGTTTTTAAGCTACCGTAAGTGCCACCCCAACCAACGACAAGCAAGTCGCCTTCTTGGTCAAACTCTGTTTCTAAGGCAGGAATGTAATCTTTTACTTTACGCACTTTATCGGCACGTAATTTTACCATTTCTTCGTGGTTAACAGGGTCTTGTGAAACGTGTCCGTCAATTTTGTCTTTTTCCAATCCACCGATGACGTGTTCTAGTCCGGGTGTTCCGGGAATTGCCCAAGGACGTGCCAAAGTTTTTTTATCTCTAACATAAGGATGGAAGTCTTCTTGATATTCGGTTACGCGTCTATGTTTAATTTCGGGCATTTCATCTAATTTTTTGATGCGCCAAGGTTCTGATCCGTTACCGATATAACCATCGGTTAATAAAATAACAGGTGTCATGTGTTCCAGTGACAATTTAGCTGCCATAAAAGCCATATCATAACTATCGGCTGGTGATTTAGCAGCTACAATAATAAGTGGACTTTCACCATTTCGGCCATACATAGCTTGCATTAAGTCGGCTTGTTCTGTTTTGGTAGGCATACCGGTTGAGGGACCGCCACGTTGAACATTGACAACTACCAAAGGAATTTCTAACATTACGGCCAATCCTAATGCTTCGCCTTTAAGTGCCAAACCGGGACCTGAAGTACTGGTTGCGGCTAATTTTCCGGCAAAAGAGGCGCCTATTGATGAACTGATACCGGCAATTTCGTCCTCAGCTTGAAAAGTGGTTACATTAAGATGTCTCCATTTAACCAATTCGTGCAAAATATCTGTAGCCGGTGTAATGGGGTAGGAACCTAAGAATAATTCCAATCCCGATTTTTGTGCAGCCGCCATAAGTCCCCAAGCGGTTGCTTGGTTACCCATGATTATTCTGTAGGTACCTTTTTCTTTCTCGGCAGGACCTATTACATAGTGGGTGGGCATTAATTCAAGTGTATCGGCAAAGTGATATCCGGCTTTTAGGGCTTTCATATTTGCATCGACTACTTGAGGTTTGTTTTTAAATTTCTTTTGCAAAAATGCTTCTGTATGTTTAGGGTCTTTGCTGTATAACCAATAAAGCATACCCAAGGCAAACATGTTTTTACTACGGGTCATGCTCTTGCTATCTAATCCCGTATCTTTTAGGGCTTCACGTGTCAATTTGGTCATAGGAACCGCAACCACGTTATAGTTGGATAGCGAACCGTCTTCCAAAGGGTTGGATTCGTATTTGGCTTTTTGCAAATTTGTTCTAGAGAATGCATCCGAATCGACCAAAACCATTTGTCCGGGTTTTAAATCTTTAACATTCATTTTTAAAGCTGCCGGATTCATAGCGACTAACAAGTCCAAATCATCACCGGGTGTGTTGATTTCAGTTGCGCCAATGTTCACTTGAAAACCTGATACGCCGTACAAACTTCCTTGTGGCGCTCTAATTTCTGACGGATAATTAGGAAAGGTAGCAATATCGTTTCCTAATAGTGCCGCAGAAGTGGAAAATTGTGTTCCGGTGAGTTGCATCCCATCACCTGAATCACCTACAAATCTAATCACAACGTGATCTAAATCCTGTCTATTTTTTTGTAAAGCTTCTGTGCTCATAAATTTATTATTTTTTTCAATATTTCGACAAAAATATGAAATAAAAATATGGCAAATGTTGATAAATGTTATTTTTTTTAAAATAGGAGAATTATTAAACAATACGAAAAATATAGGCTGGTAAATTGTATTATTCTTGATAAAAACTTAATTTCTTGAGAAAAATTTATCGATATTATAAGCTTGTTATTTTTAGAAATAAAGATTGCTGCAATCTGATATGTTTTAATATTTGAAAAAAATATTTTGACTTGATTTTTTTTCTTAACTTTGTCTCTATATTAAATAGATTTATGAAGTTAGAAAAATATATATCAGATTTGCTTTATCGCTATGATTTAGTGGTCGTTCCAAATTTTGGTGGCATTATAGGAAGGAAGAAAAGTGCGCATTATGACCGCAATTCTTATATCTTTTCACCGCCCCACAAAGAATTGTCTTTTAACAGCCAACTGGTTGAAAACGATGGTTTGCTGGAAAGATATGTGGCGGGTGTATTGCAAATTTCTAATGAAGAAGCTTTGGAGCGTATTGCCCTTGCCGTAAATGAATGGAAATCTAAATTACAAGCGTACAATAGTATAAAGTTACAACAAATAGGTGTCTTTAAAATGTTGGCACAAGATAAGCTTGTTTTTTTGCCTTTAACGACCAAGAATTACTTGTCTGATGCTTATGGGTTAAATTCATTTGTGCATAAACCCCTTCTTAGTAATATATCTCAAAAAGAAACAGGACAAGTCAAAAAAGAGCCGCTCGTATTGACACAAGTTAGCAGGAAAAAGCTAAGTAACAAGCAGTCTTCTTATGCTCATTTATGGAAATATGCTGCTATATTTGTAGTAGGTATAGGCTTGTTTGGGGGTATTGCCAAATGGTATCCGAAATCAAATGATAAACAAGAAACTTTTCAAAAAGCGAGTTTTGTGTTTAAACAAGATTTTCCTGTTGTAAATGTTTTAACCGGCAAGCAAGAAAGTGCTAATACGAGTAATACAGTTAAAATCAATAATTTTTTTATAATTGGTGGTGCCTTCAGAAATGAAGCAAATGCCTTAAAAAAGGTATCCGAACTTAGAAAGATGGGTTATAAATCTGAAATTATCGGAATAAATCAATATAATTTATACATGGTTTCTTATGGGGATTTTCCCGATTCGGAAACAGCACATAAAGAGTTGAACAAAATAAAAAAGACACAAGCTTCTGCTTGGGTTTTTAAAAAATAGAAAACAAAATGAACAACGACAACAACAAAGATTTAGAAACTAAGAAAAAATTAGAAGAGCAAGGACTTTCCGATCAATTTTTTGCCTCTCAAAAAAATATGGAGGAAAGGTCAAATAGCAACAAGATTATATGGATTTTGGTTATTATTTTTGTGCTTATCGCTGCCGCTTTGGCTTGGTATCTCAATGGACTGAAATCTGACCTTTCTACCGAAAAAACAGAAACTGTAACACCTAAGTCGGTGGATGATTCAGCAACAGACAAGCAAGTGACAGCTGATTCCATTGCAGACCAATCCGAAATGATTGAGGCAGAGCAAAGCTATCAAGAAACCGCCGATACTTCCGAAAAATCTGTAGAAGATAGTGACACAGCGCATACCGAAACGCACCAAGAGGATTCTTCCTCTAATGAATCTGCGGTTTCGACAGATGATTTACATTATTTTATTATAAGCGGTGCTTTTAGCAGTGAAGAAAATGCACAAAAGAAAGTTGTACAATTGTCAAATGCCGGTCACAATGCCATTATTGTCGGTAAAAACAAAGCCGGCTTGTATATGGTAGCTTATGATGGTTACCAAGATATTCAGTCGGCAAAAACAGCGCTAAAAGAAATACGCAATACACAAAAATCTGCTTGGATTTATAAAAAGTAGTTTTTTAAAAAAAGAATTAAAGGCGTTACCTGAGTGACGCCTTTTTTATTTTGGCATCAAAGGCCGCTTCAAAGTGTTTTAAAATAAGATTTTTGACTTCATTTTTATCGATCTTTTCCTGTAATTCCGCTTGTAAGGAAGTAACGCCTTTATGCCGGATGCCACAGGGAATGATATGTTTAAAATAATCTAAGTCAACATCGACATTCAAAGCCAATCCGTGCATCGTTACCCAGCGACTGGTTTTGACGCCCATTGCACATATTTTGCGCGCTTGTGGTTTTCCAACATCCAACCATACACCGGTTTCTCCCTCACTTCTCATCCCTTTTAATCCGAATTCGGCAATGGTTTTGATAATAATTTCCTCTAATGTTCGCATATAAGAGATGATTTCCAAATCAAAGTTGTCTAAATCGATAATCGGATAGGCCACAATTTGTCCGGGACCGTGATAGGTAATATCGCCACCGCGATTGGTCGGAATGAATTGAACTTGTTTGGCAAGCATTTCACTTTCTGACAAAAGAAGGTGTTCCATTTTGCCACTTTTTCCCAAGGTATATACATGTGGATGCTCGGTAAACAGCAAATAGTTATCGGTTATATGTGGTTTGATAAGCTGTTTATTATCGATTTTTATTTGTTTTGTTTTTTCAAACAATTCGGTTTGTCGTTTAAAGGCATCTTGATAATCGGTTAAGCCTAGGTCTTCAAAATAAATGATATTGTTCTTCATAAATAATAAATCATTTTATTTGTGTAAAAACAATTTTGTTAGCAAAGTATTCGATTTGTAATGTTGCACCTAATAATAAGGGATAATTATTGGGAATATGACCGATGGGCGCATTAAAAAAGATAGGATAACTGTATGATGCCGTGTGTTCCAAGATAATTTCCTGATAAGTTTTGCCAAAATAGGGTTTGTTATCGGGAATGTCAGTAAATTGTCCTACCACTAATGCTTTTAATCCCATTAATTTTCCTGCTTTTTTTAGCGAAATCATCATCCGATCAATTTGATATAAACTTTCACCGACATCTTCTATAAAAAGTATTTTGTTTTGCGTGTCAAGGTTTATAGGTGTCCCCTCTAAACTATAAATGTTTGCCAGATTTCCGCCAACAATCTTTCCTTCAATATTTTGAGGCAGTTTATTGTAAGCAGACGGCTTAAACGAATAATGAAATGCTTTTCCAAAAAAAGCATTTTTTGTTTGTATTAATACTTCTTCACTAATTGCATCTTTGAGTTGTACAGGCATGAAGGCATGTAAACTGGGGATATTGAGTTGTTGCAATTTGCAGTGCAGAATAGTGATGTCAGAGAATCCAATCAATAATTTTGGTCGGGATAAAAATTTTGAGAAATTCAATTCATCGACAATTCTAATCGAGCCATAACCACCTCGCAATGCCCAAATGGCTTTAAGCTTCGGATTGTCTAATGCCTTTTGTAAATCTGCCAATCGCTCGGCATCAGATCCGGCAAAATGTCCTTGTGATTTGAGGGCGTTTTTGCCTAATTCAGCTTGTAAATGCCATTTATTGAGCAAGTTCTCCGCGTCAGTAACCGGTTGACGATTTGTGATAGGTCCGGCGGGGCTGATAAGTGCTACTTTGTCGTTTTTTTGTAAAAACATTCTTGTAATTTTATGGTAAAATTAAGTCAAAAAATTGGATTTTATACATATATTATTCCCGTAAAAATCTCGTTCCGATAAATATGCAGACTTTTATAGTTAAAATTGCCAATAGTTCACTACCTTTGCCGCTTAAAATTTTAACAATTTTTGATTCGTAAAATTAAATATAAAGAATGAAATCAATTAGAAACATTGCCATTATTGCCCACGTTGACCATGGCAAAACAACACTCGTAGATAAAATTATCGGAGAAAGTCATGTCTTGGATGAACGAAAAGAACACAAAGAACTTTTGCTCGACTCTAACGATTTGGAGCGCGAACGAGGCATTACCATTTTATCAAAAAATGTTTCTGTAAATTATAATGGTGTAAAAATTAATATTATTGACACGCCCGGTCACGCCGATTTTGGTGGCGAAGTAGAGCGTGTCTTAAAAATGGCTGATGGCGTTTTGCTTTTGGTCGATGCTTTTGAAGGCGCGATGCCTCAAACACGTTTTGTGCTGGGAAAAGCCATTACATTGGGACTAAAACCGATTGTGGTTATCAATAAAGTGGACAAGGAAAACTGTAAACCCGATGAGGTACAAGAACAAATTTTTGATTTAATGTACAATTTAGGTGCTACGGAAGAGCAATTGGATTTTCCAACCGTTTACGGCTCTGCCAAACAAGGCTGGATGAGTACCGAAGGCTGGACAGAACCCACCGGAACGGTAAAACCACTTTTGGATGATATTGTAAAACACATACCGGAAGCACCGCATAACGAAGGACCGCTACAAATGCAAATCACGTCATTAGATTACTCCAATTTTGTGGGACGTATTGCGATTGGTCGTGTTTTCCGTGGGGTTATTCATCAAGGAGAAGACGTTTTATTGTTGAGTCGTGAGCATCCACCCAAGAAATCAAGGGTAAAAGAATTATATGTATTTACCGGTTTGGGAAAAGAAAAAGTAAGCGAAGTGCGAAGTGGTGATATTTGTGCCATTGTAGGGATGGAAAATTTTGAAATTGGTGATACTATTACCGATTTAGAACACCCCGAAGCACTTGAACGTATCGCAATTGATGAACCTACGATGAGTATGTTGTTTACGATTAACAATTCGCCTTTTTTTGGTAAAGAAGGTAAGTTTGTTACTTCTCGACACTTGCGTGACCGCTTGATGAAAGAAACGGAGAAAAACTTGGCATTGCGGGTAGAATCGACCGATACCGAAGACAAATTTAATGTTTTTGGTCGCGGTATCTTGCATTTATCCGTTTTGATTGAAACCATGCGTCGTGAAGGATATGAATTGCAAGTAGGTAAACCACAAGTTTTGATCAAAGAAGTAAAGGGTGTGAAGAGCGAGCCATATGAAACATTGGTCATCGATGTTCCGGAGAATTATGCCGGAAAAGTCATCGAGTTGGTCTCCGGGCGAAAAGGCGACATGTTGGTGATGGAGCCCAAGGGGGATGTGATGCATTTGGAATTTGATATCACTTCTCGTGGTCTTATTGGATTGAGAAACAGCATCTTGACAGCTACTGCCGGAACCGCTGTTATGAACCACAGATTTAGAGAATATGCCCCGTTTAAAGGAGACATTCCCGAAAGAAATAAGGGTGCCATAGTATCGATGGATGCCGGAAAAGTTTCGGCTTATTCGTTAGACAGATTGCAAGATCGCGGTCGTTTTTTTGTAGCCCCACAAGAGGATATTTATATCGGTCAAATTATTGGTGAAAATACACGTGATAAAGATATTACCGCAAACCTTACCAAAGGCAAAAAGATTACCAATATGCGTGCTTCCGGTACGGATGATAGTATGAAGATAGCCCCAAAGACGGAGTTTTCGTTGGAAGAAGCTATGGAATATATCAGAGATGATGAATATTTGGAAATTACCCCACAGAGTTTGCGTATGCGTAAAATAAAATTTAGAGCATAATAAGATTAATAAATTTTTTAAGAACCTTGCCTGCTAGTTAGATTTAGCAAGCAAGGTTTTTTGTGCGTTGCGTTTTGTTGTAGAGACGTTGCGGTGCAACGTCTGTATGGTCACAACGTCTATACAGGCGTCTGTCTGCAAAAAAATCCTACAAAATTTTTCCTTTGGCATTTTGAAATTTAAATGGTATCGATTATTCGTTATAATTTCCTACTTTTACATTCTATAAATAGGAAACGATGAATAAAGCTGTTTTTCCGGGTTCTTTTGATCCGATTACTTTAGGACATGTGGACATTATTAACAGGGCATTACCTTTGTTTGACGAGTTGCAAATCGCAATTGGTGTGAATGTCGATAAAAAATATATGTTTGATATCGATACGAGAATGCAGATGATAAAAGATGTTTTTAAGGATGAGCCCAAAATAAAGGTGGTGCATTATACCGGTTTGACGGTGGATTTTTGTTACCAAAACGATTTGTCTTTTATCTTGCGTGGTTTACGAAATCCGGCGGATTTTGAATTTGAAAAAGCCATTGCCCAAACCAATAGAAAGTTGGGGCAAATAGAAACCTTATTTTTATTGACCGGACCTGAAACTTCTTATATCAGTTCGAGCATTGTGCGTGATATTTATCGGAATGGTGGCGATGTTTCTGAATTGGTTCCTAAGGAAATTCTTAAATTTTTATAATTAGCAAACAGAGGTTGTTTTGTAGATAAAAATTGATTTTATATGCCATAATTATGAATTTTTTTATTCAAAATCAAGACAGCGCCCTGCGTGCTTTTAAAATGTATTTTGCCGTATCGAGCGGACTTATTCCTTTGTACGCTCTTGTTTTTCCAAGGCTGATGTCGCAACTGTCATAATGAGAGAAATGTGCATTGTATTTTGCTTTTCCCTCTGTTAACGCATTTAACTTAATAGGAAATTTTAAGGCGGTTGCCAAAGGAATTTCTCCCCAGATTTTTGTCGATCCGTTTATGATTTCGGGTCCTTGAATGCTGGCGCGCATTTTATGCAGTTCTGAGGCAATTTTACCCAAAAATGCATCCGGTGTTTTTATTTTGTAGGATAAAATGGGCTCTAACAAACCCATTTCGGCTTTTTGTAATCCGTCCATAATACCCATTGGGGTTGCTATGGCAAAATCGTTGCTTTTGGTGTGTGCTTCATGGTCTTCGCCTTCGATTAATGTGATAATGATGTCGGTAACTTGCCAACCCAGAATGCCTTGTTGCAAGGCTTTCGGGATGGTTTTTCTAACATCATTTTGATATTGTTTTTTGATATCATTTACACTCACTTCCGATTGAAATTGTACACCTGAACCACGTGCGCCGGGTTCTATTTTAAATTTCATAATAGCCCAACAAGGTTTGGGCATCCAATATCGTACAAATCCTTCTGCTGTTTTGGTCGGTGTTTCTTTGTAGATAATCATCGGTTGGGAAAAACTTACAGCCAGTTGAAACCTTTCCAGCAGGATGGCTTCTATGATTTCTTTTTGGACTTCGCCACGAAGTTTTATATGTAGCTCGTTTTCGTCAGCATCATATTGAAAATCAAGTCCGGGGTCTTCATTATGTAATATTTGCATCGCTTGGACCAATTTGTTGGTTTCGGCAGGATTAACGGCGGTAATTTGTGTGCTCAATAGCGCTTCTTCCGGTTTTACAACATAAGATGTTATGGCTGTTTCACCGATTAAATCACCGGGTTTGGCGTGTTGCCAACCTTGTACCCAAGCGATTTCTCCGGCAGAAAATTCAGACAAGATTTGCGCTTGATGTAAATCGGTATTTTTTATAAGTTTTACTTTTTCCGATATGTTTTCCGTAGCATTTTTTACGTTGTCCCGGGCTGTAATTTTTCCGCCGAATAAACGAACAGCAGTCCATTTTCCTTCGCCTTTGATATGATTTATTTTAAATACAATTCCGGCAAGTTTTTCAGATATTTTCGGACCGGGCAAATAGTCTATTATGGCATTAAGCAGATATTCTAATCCGGCGTTGTATTTGGCTGAACCTATAAAAACAGGTATAATTTGTTGTGATAATACCGATGATTTTAAAGATTTTTGTAATTGCTCAAAACGCAATGGAATATTTGATAGATATTGTTCAAATAACACATCGTCTTGTGATACAATTTTTTCGATAATGTCTAATTTATCATGAAAAGAATTTTCTGTCCATTCGTTTTTAACAACAGGTAGGTCGCCCTTCAGTTTATAGGATTGTTGCAGTAAAGTGTTTAGTTTTAAGTCTGTTTGCAATTCGTTTAAGACAGCTTCAACAATTGCCCCCATTCTATCTATTTTATTGATAAAAATGATGAATGGCTTTTGGTGTTTTTGCAATAGTTTTATCATGTTTTCTGCCTGTGCTTCTACGCCTTCAACTGCCGACAGTAACACAATGGCGGCATCAATCGCCATCATACTTCGTATGCTTTCCGCACTAAAATCTATATGTCCGGGGGTGTCTATTAGATTGATTTGTATGCCTTTCCAATCAAAATTTACAATTCCGGACGTAACGCTGATACCTCTTTGTCTTTCTATTTTTAAGCGGTCGGTTTGTGTGTTGCCATCATCTACTTGGCCTTTTCGTCTTATTTTACCCGAAATGAATAGCAAATTCTCCGTAAGACTTGTTTTGCCGGCATCAACATGTGCGAAAACGGCAATGTTTCTAATTTTTTTGGACACCATTCAATATTTATGATGACAAAGATAGGATTTATTTATCGTGCTGGAAAAATATAAGTGAATTCGTTGTAATAGACAAAATTTTAATGTTTATAGTAAGTTTTAATACATAAAAGAGATGCTCAAAAAACTTTAAGAGCATCTCCGTAAATTCTATTAACACCAAATATTTTCGGTATATTACAATAAAATCAGATATTTGTTTTTAGAAATTCAGTTTTATGAATTAATATACAAATGTTCGCTTGTTACAAGCGCTGGTTTGAAAATCAGTACTGTCACCGGCAACCGGTTTTCCTTGTTCTATTTTTTTGGCGGCAACAACGATAAAGTATTCTGTGCCATCGACAAATTCACTTACCGGACGCATCCAGCCATTTGATCCGTCAATATTGATATCCAAGGAGGTCATATTGGTACTAATTTGTGCTTTTTTAAAGAACGGTTTGGTATTGGCCATATCCAATTCTGTAATTTTTACACAATACAAGTCTGCATTGGCAGATGCGTTCCACTCAATATGAATGCTTTGGTTGACTTTGTCGTAGGTAAACGCCGTAATAGTTGGAATGTCTATTTCGGTACTTTCCAATTCGTCTGTTAGGGTTTTGGTATAGCCGTCTTCAAATTTCAAAGTAAAGGTATAGGTGCCTGCTTGCGGTTTGGTGTCGGCCGGCACTCCATTTCCGGTTTGTTTGTTGCCCGGCATCCAAGGAATGTCGTGCAAGTCGTAAACTGTACCATCCGGTCCTTTTACGCTATTGCCCGTAGCCGAAATATCAGCACCATCGGCAAAAAATACCGGTAAATATTTGATGCTTCCATTCATTGGCATCTTTTTTAAGATGACATCGCCTTTGGCATCATCATGGGTGTTGACTATTTCAACTTCTTTCTTTTTACAGCTCGATAAGCTGAAAATAATTGCTAAGATTAATAATATGTTTATTTTTTTCATTTTTCTTATGTTTTTAATTAAAATTTATATTTCAAAAAAGCGCTAAAACTTCTACCCACTTCATAAATACGGCGACCGTTTAGGTCATCGGCATTGACAAAACCAAAATTTAAGTGGTTGTAATAGGCTTTATTTGTGATGTTTAATACGGCAAGCCCGATTGACAGGGCTTTTACCGGTTTGTATCCCACTCTAAAATCAAAAGTAGTATGCCCGGGTGTTTCCGTTTCTAAGAAACTCGGTGCATAATCTTTTTGAGCCGCTACGATTTTTGTTCGAATATCCGCCCAATACTTGGTTTTTTGATATTTGACTTCAAAATTGGCAGCGGGTGGCGCTACTTGTGATAAAGGCTCATTCAAACTTAGATTAAAAGCTTTGGTCAAGGCAACATCTCCTTTGAACAACCAACTGTCATTCAGATGATATGCCACAAAAGCATCGAAGCCGTATTGGTAAGCATCAACATTGCGAAATACTTTTGGTGCTTTTGCTGGACCTGTTCCGCCACAACCACCACTGGCTGCTGTCAAAGCAGAGTTGATAACCGGTGTGATATAGTCTTGGAAATAAGAATAAAATATAT
>JANTGO010000016.1 GCA_024763015.1 Flavobacteriaceae bacterium | reverse complement strand
TTTAGGGAGCGAAACGTATAAATTAGTAAAAGTTTCGTAAGCCTAGACTTTTTTGTTACTTTTTTGGTCGATGCAAAAAAGTAAAGATTTAATAAAATAATGAAAGTGAGTAAAAAAGTAAAGATTCAATAAAACAGATAAATTTCTATTTTTAGCGTGTTTTCTGACAGACACATAAGTACACAAAAGTAATCAATTTTTAGGTAAAATGGGAACGATTTTTGCTTATTTTTGCACCATAATACAAATGTATATAAAGCCAATCTATGAATTTTATTCTTTTTGACGATCCCGTTATTAAAAAAAATCTTTTACCTTTAACCTATTTTAGACCGATATCAGAGATTAGATGCGGTATTATGACTCTTAAAGAAAAATGGAAATTTCTACTAAAAAATACGGTTTCGTATAAAACGGATAACTATTTGCAAGAAAAATTTCCGCTGGAAATCAAGCAGGATAATGTATTTATTAATGCTGCTACTTTTCCTGATGATGAATTGGTTAAGCAGGTGTTATCCTTAGAAAAAAATCAAATATTGGTATTTAAGAATACGATTATTGCAGCAAGAAGTGCACAATTTGATTTTTTAGAAGATAACAACTTTGAAATAGTAGTTTATAAAAACGAGCCCTTGTTATTGCAGCATCTTGCTGATATATTTAAAAATAATGCAGCGCAAATCATCCTTGATTTTGGTCGAGTCACTTATGGAAAGCAAAGCAAATTTTTAAGTCCTACCAATACAGTTATTGGGGATTTTCCGGTTTTTTTAGAAGATGGTGCCCAAGCAGAAGCAACAATTTTTAATGTTGAAGATGGTCCGATTTATTTGGGTAAAAATGTAAAAATATTAGAAGGAAGTATGATTCGGGGTCCTTTTGCAGCTTTGGATAATGCGCTTGTCAAAATGGGTGCTAAAATTTATGGCGGTACGACTTTGGGGCCTAGCACTAGAGTGGGGGGCGAAATCAAGGAAGTGGTGTTTTTAGGCAACTCCAACAAAGGTCACGATGGTTATTTAGGTGATTCGGTAGTGGGTGAGTGGTGCAATTTTGGCGCCGGAACCAATAATTCCAATCTAAAAAACAATTATTCTAATGTAAAATTGTGGAATTATCATGCAAAGGATTTCGAAGACACCGGCATACAGTTTTGCGGCTTAGTGATGGGTGATCATTCTAAATCGGGTATTGCAAGTATGTTTAATACCGGTACTGTTGTAGGCGTTTGTAGCAATGTATTTGGTGCGGATTTTCAGCCAAAATTCTTTCCGTCTTTTAAATGGGGCGGAAAAGCTTTGGTAGATTACCATTATGATAAAGCGCTATCCTTGGCAAAAATTGTGGCAAAACGAAGAAATATACAATTTACGTCCGTAGATGAACGTTTGTTTAAAAGCGTATATGATTTGGTTCAAAAAATAGAAAAAAAATAATTAGAATATATGTGTGGAATTGTAGGATATATTGGTAGTAGAGAAGCTTTTCCTATTATTATAAACGGTTTAAAAAGATTGGAATATCGCGGCTATGACAGTTCGGGTATTGCATTATTTGGGCAGAATTTGTCGCATAAAAAAACAAAGGGGAAGGTTAAAGATTTGGAATCTTTGTTTGAAGAAGATAGTACCAAAAAGGGGCATATTGGTTTAGGACATACCCGTTGGGCAACCCATGGCGTTCCCAATGATGTCAATGCACATCCACATTTGTCCAATTCCGGTAATTTGGTGATGGTGCACAATGGCATTATCGAGAATTACGATACCATAAAAAAAACATTGGTAGATCGTGGTTATACATTTTACAGCGATACCGATACTGAAGTCTTGGTCAACCTGATTGAAGACGTGATGAAAAAAGAAGATGTCGGTTTGGGAAAAGCCGTTCAAATTGCACTTAATCAGGTAGTTGGCGCCTATGCCATTGTGGTTTTTGACAAACAAAATCCCAATGAAATTGTCATGGCGCGTCTAGGAAGTCCGCTTGCTATTGGATTGGGAGAAAACGAATATTTTATTGCATCCGATGCAACGCCTTTTATCGAGTTTACCAAAAATGCGATGTATTTGGAAGATGAGCAGATGGCCATCATAGGTTTGCATAAGGAACCTGAAATTAGAAATATTAAAGATGATAGTCTGATTGCGCCTTATATTCAAGAGCTGCAATTGACCTTAGATCAGATAGAAAAAGGAGGTTATGAACATTTTATGCTCAAGGAAATCTATGAGCAGCCCAATGTCATCAACGATACGATGCGCGGTCGTGTGCTTCCCGAAAAAAATATAATCAAATTATCCGGTATCGATAATTATTTATCCAAGTTTTTACAAGCAAATCGTATTATAATGATCGGTGCAGGTACTTCTTGGCACGCCGGTTTGGTAGGCGAATATTTGTTTGAAGAGCTTGCCAGAATACCTGTTGAGGTGGAATATAGCTCGGAATTTAGATATAGAAATCCGATTATTAATGAAAACGATATCGTCATGCCTATTTCGCAATCCGGAGAAACTGCTGATACTTTGGCTGCTATTAAATTGGCAAAACAACACAAGGCGTTTATTTATGCTATTTGTAATGTGGTCGGTTCATCTATTCCGAGGGAATCAGATTCAGGAACCTATACCCATGCAGGACCCGAAATTGGGGTGGCTTCTACCAAAGCATTTACCACGCAAGTAACCGTCATGGCGATGATGGCACTCAAATTGGCTAAGGAAAAAGGGCATATTTCTACGGCAAGCTATAACCTTTATCTGTCTGAATTGGCTATGATTCCTAAAAAAATGCTTAAAACTTTGGAAGCCGATTTATATATCCAACAAATTGCGCATTACTATAAGGATGCTGCCAATTTTTTATATCTGGGGCGGGGTTTTAATTTTCCGGTTGCACTTGAAGGCGCACTCAAATTAAAAGAGATATCATATATCCATGCCGAAGGATATCCGGCAGCTGAGATGAAGCACGGACCGATTGCCTTAATCGATGAAAATATGCCGGTGGTTGTAGTGGCGACCAAAAAAGGTCAATACGAAAAAATTATCAGTAATATTCAAGAAATAAAATCTAGAAAAGGAAGGATTATTGCCATTGTAACCGAAGGCGATACACAAGTAAAATCAATAGCGGATCACGTGATTGAGATTCCTGAAACCCTAGAAGCTTTTAGCCCTTTATTGGCGACAATTCCTTTACAATTATTGTCTTATTACATAGCCGTTTATCGTGGTTGTGATGTAGATCAGCCCAGAAATTTGGCTAAATCCGTAACGGTAGAATAACATGAGGCGCTTGCTGTCCAAATATAAACGTTTGATATTTATCATTGCTACCTTGTTGGCTTTGGGTGCAACGCTTTGGGAAACAAATCGCTTTTTGCAAGAATTCAAGGCAGAAGAGCGTTCCAAAATGGAAATCTTGGCCTCCGCTTATCAAAAATTTAACGAAGGCGGTTTAAATGACGAATATACGCTCCCCGGAGAAATTATCAATAGCAATAAAACGATTCCCATTATCATCATCAATCAAGATAGTGTGGTTACGGGCTCTCGGTATTTAAAAATAAAAGATACGCTGGAACTTTTAAAAAAAGCAAAATCATTTGCAACTCAAAATAAGCCCATTCGATTTAGCTCAGATAAAGATGTTTATCAAGATTTATATTATGGTAATTCATCATTGCTTAGCAAATTGACGTATTATCCGTTGATATTGGTGGGTATTTTTTTGCTGTTTATCAGTATTATTTATTTGTATTATCGCACCGGAAAAGTTTCTGATGAAAATCGGTTGTGGTCAGGGATTGCCAAGGAAACGGCGCATCAAATAGGTACGCCGCTGAGTTCTTTATTGGGTTGGATAGAAATACTAAAAACACAGCAAAATATAGATATTCCGGTAGAAGAGCTTGAAAAAGATGTGCAAAGACTCAATGTCATATCACAACGATTCTCTAAAATTGGTTCAAGGCCCACACTCAACGAAAACAATATTGCGGATATTACAAGGAAAACGCTTCATTACATCAAGGATAGAACCTCAAAATTAATAGAATTTAAAACAGATTTTCCAAATGAAGTGATGGCGTTGGCAAATCCACAATTATATTCTTGGGTGATTGAAAATTTGATTAAAAATGCCATTGATGCGATGGAAGGCAAAGGACTGATCACTTTGTCAATATCTGAAGACCACAAGCATGTTTTTATCGATGTTTCGGATACGGGCAAGGGTATTGCTTCTTCAAAATATAAAGAAGTTTTTAAGGCTGGCTATACCACAAAAAAACGTGGGTGGGGACTGGGGCTGTCTTTAGCAAAAAGGATTATCGAACAATATCACAAGGGACGAATATTTGTGAAATCTTCTAAAATTGACGGTGGTACCACTTTTAGAATTGTATTGAATAAACCACAACGTTAACAACAAACACATGAAATATTTTATCATAGCAGGAGAAGCCTCCGGTGATTTACATGCTTCAAATCTTATCATTTCGCTCAAGAAATTAGACCCTGATGCAGATTTTGAGTTTCTAGGAGGGGATTTGATGCAAAAAGCAGCCAAGCATACGCCGGTTATTCATTACAAGCGTATGGCTTTTATGGGTTTTGCCGATGTTTTGATGAATATTAGAACTATTTTGGGTAATTTTAAAAAAGCTAAAAAAGCCTTGTTAGAATACCACCCTGATGTGGTTATTTTGGTTGACTACCCCGGATTTAATCTCAAGATGGCCGCTTTCGCCAAGAAAAATGATTTTAAAACGCACTACTATATTTCGCCAAAATTATGGGCTTGGAAGGAATGGCGCGTCAAGAAGATACGCAAATATGTAGATAAATTATTTGTTATTCTGCCTTTCGAAATTCCTTTTTACAACAAGCACAATATCAAAGCCGAATATGTTGGGAATCCTGTGGTTGATGCTGTTATGAATTATCGTGGGATGGGTAGAAATGCTTTTTTGCAGGCTTTTAATTTGTCAAACAAACCCATTATAGCCTTGTTGCCCGGTAGTCGTAAACAGGAACTCAAGATGATGCTTCCGGGATTGTTGTCGGTAGCAAAACAATTTCGTGATTATCAATTTGTTATTTCAGGCGCCCCCGGATTGACTAAAGCAGATTACGAGGCTTATGTGCAAGGTGTGGATATTCCCATTATTTTTGACCATACCTACGATTTATTACAAATTGCGCATAGTGCATTGGTTACTTCCGGTACGGCTACGCTGGAAACGGCTTTGTTTAAAGTGCCACAAGTTGTGGTTTATAAAACCTATAATTGGCAATATTATTTAGGAAAACTTTTTGTTAAGATTCCTTATTTTTCATTGGTAAATCTTATTTTGAATAAACCGGCGGTTACAGAATTATTGCAATACGATTTTAACCCAAGTGTATTAAAAATGGAATTGGAAAGCATCAATCAAGGAAAAAAAAGAACCAAATTATTGCAGGATTATCAAGAATTATCGGAACTCTTGGGTAACAATTCGGCATCTGATAAAACCGTCGCCCTAATTCTGGCTGATTTGAATGCAAAAGGCTAATAATACACAAAGCTTAGGTCACTGAGTGAATTTTCTGACTGAAAGGAAGATAATTTGTGTCGAAGTGCCGGCACCTCGATACAATTAGCCCGACTTTGGTCGGTCTAATCACTCGGCAACCTACGATTCTGCATTCAAAGGCATGGCTTCGGTACAATTTTACGCATTCTTTGTAAAATTACTCAGCCACCTACAATTCTGCAAAAAATACAAGGCGCGAATTAATGTACAAAATGGAGGTCACTGAGTGAATTTTCTGAGAGAAAGGAAGAAAATTTGTATCGAAGTGCCGGATTTCAAAAAAGTAAAAGATTTAACAAAACATGCAAGGGATAATACTTCTATACACGAACCATTGCGGTTTGCACACGTCATACGAATGGTGTAAAGACGCCCAAATTGGGCGTCTGTACGGTGTGCATATGCGTGTGTAGAGACGTTGCGGCGCAACGTCTGTACAGTTCGCTACGTCTGTACGGGGGTGTGTACGTGTAGAGACGTTTTGCAAAACGTCTCTACGGTGGTGGGAACACGATATAATTGTGCAGCAGCAGGGGATAATTATGGGTGATTAGAATTCATGAGGATGATAAATTTGCAAACAATTAAAGACTTAAAATTCCTTATCTTTGTGCCACAGATTTATACAAATTCCTGTGATTTGTACATTTGTGTTTAAACGATAAAATAGACAAAATGAATTTTATAAAAAAACACTGGGGAAATATTCTCTTTTTTGGCATTATTATTTTTATGTTTACACCACCGGGCATGCCACTGCGTGCTTTGTTGATCAAAGGCGTTTCGTATGTCACTTCAAGGGTAGAAAATTTAGAAATTAAGGAAAGCGATCAACTGCAGATAAAAGATTTTAATTGGACGTTGATGAATGGTTCCGGTACCCAAGTAAACCTGAGCGATTATAAAGCTAAAGTTTTGGTAATCAATGAATGGGCTACTTGGTGTCCGCCTTGTGTGGCAGAATTGCCCAGTTTGGCTTCGCTATACAAAAACTATGACAAAAGCGTCGTTTTTCTTTTTATTACCCGAGATACACCTGAAAAAGTAGCCAATTTTTTACAAAAGAATAAAATGGATATTCCGGTCTATTTTGTCTTTGGTACACCGCCGGTACTTTTGCAATCTTCTACCATCCCAACGACTTTTATCATTGGCAAAGACGGTAAAATTGTCGTAAAAAAAACAGGGGCAGCCGATTGGAACAGTGGGCAAGTTCACGAGATTTTAGATAAATTAATAAAGAAATAAAATGAAAGTAGTTGCGCTGATTCCGGCACGTTTTAACTCGCAAAGATTTCCGGGTAAATTGCTTAAAGATTTGCTTGGTGAAAGCATCATTTGGCGAACCTATAAAGCAGCTTTACAATCCGATTTGTTTGAAGCGGTTTGGGTGATAACCGATAGCGATGCCATTTTTGACGAAATCAAGGAAAGAGGCGGTAAAGTGCTTAAAAGCAGGCAACAGCATGCCACCGGAACGGATCGGATTGCGGAATTTGCAAAGGATATCGAAGCGGATATTTTTATCAATATTCAAGGTGATGAACCTTTTATTAATGCCAATCAAATTCAATCGTTAATCGATGTTTTTGAGCAGGATGACAAGCAAGCAAGCGATATGGCATCCTTGATGACACCTATAGTGGACAAAGCTTCTTTTTTGAATCCCAATAACGTAAAAGTCGTAACCGACCAAGCAGATTTTGCGATGTATTTTTCAAGAGCGCCCATTCCTTTTTCCAGAGATCATATTTTTGAAAAAGCCCATAAACATATAGGTGTGTATGCTTTTAGAAAGCAGTCTTTGATGCGCATAGCAGTTTTGCCCCAAACCGATTTGGAAAAGATTGAAAAATTGGAAAATTTACGTTTTATCCAAAATGGTTTAAAGATTAAAATGATTCGTACAAATCAGGTAAATTTTGGTATTGATACGCCGGAAGATTTACAAAAAGCCATTGCCTATTTAAAAAATAATGAAGATGAATAAATGGATTAAAGCAGCACGTTTGCGAACCCTTCCCTTGTCTTTGGCAGGTATTGTATTAGCGGGATTTTTAGCAGGGAAGCACTTCGATATTGTTATTTTTGTTTTTTCAATTTTGACGGCTACTTTGTTTCAAGTGCTGTCTAATTTTGCCAACGATTACGGAGACGGTGTCAAAGGAACGGACAATGCAGACAGAATTGGTCCTGAAAGGGGGCTGCAATCCGGAGAGATTACGGCAAGTCAAATGAAAACGGCGATTTTGATGACAGCGGTTTTGTCATTCATTGCGGCGGTCGTTTTGGTGGTGTATAGTTTTGGTTGGCATCAATTTTTCCATATTTTGATATACTTGATTTTAGGTCTTGCAGCTATAATTGCAGCGATTAAATATACGGTTGGCAAGAACGCTTACGGTTATTTTGGTTTGGGCGATTTGTTTGTTTTGGTGTTTTTTGGATTTGTATCAGTGATTGGTGGCACTTATCTATACACCAAACATTTTGATTCCTATTTGATTTTTCCGGCACTGTCTATTGGTTTTTTGAGTATGGCCGTTTTGAACTTAAACAATATGCGGGATTTGGATTCTGATAAAAAATCTAAAAAAAATACGCTACCGGTTAAATGGGGATTAGACAAGGCAAAAAAATATCATATTATTCTAATTGTTTTACCCTTGTTTTTTTCGCAAGCATATATTTTTCATTACCTAAAAAGTGCTTGGCAATGGTTATATGTAATTCCCTATATATTTTTGATTGTCCACTTAATGCGAATTATCAACATTCAAAACCCCAAAGATTTTGATCCCGAGTTAAAAAAAGTAGCGATACTTACTTTTTTGTATGCTGTTTTATTTGGTTTGGGTAATGTCATTTGATGTTTGAACATAAAAAAGATGCCCCTTCCGGAACATCTTTTTATTAAAAATTATACGGTTTTACCAATTTTTATTTAAAATCTTCATCGGTTAAAGTATTTGTCTTTACATCTTTAACGATAAAAGTCATGATTTGTGGTCCAAAACTGACTCTTATTTTACCTGGGAATTTCACGCCATTAAAACTCTTATAGTCTTCAAACGTAACAGGTTGTGTAAGGTCTTTTCCAGCTTGTTTCATATGTTTTACTTCTTTGGTTTTGTATCCGGTTTTACTATCGAAATAATATTCTGTTTCATCCGCTCCTTTTATGACGTAGTAGTTGGTTCCGTCTATGTTTTCTACACGGTCGAGTTTTCCGTTTTTATAAAGTGACATTACAGAAAATGGTTGTGATTCATTTTTCATTTCTTCAACTTTTTTGGCATCGAGCTCCATTCTTTGCCCCCTGGCTTCTTGATAAGCTTTGTTGCCGTCAAATACCATTTTTTGCATCGTCATAGTACCCATTTTTATTTCCATTGCTGTTTTGTTGGGTGCCATAGCTTTCATTTCTTGACGGAGAACTTGTCCTTGCATAGACATTTCGTAAACAGCAAAAACAGATTTTATGTTTTTGATTTTTTCTTTGCCACCAATTGCATCAAAGTAGTGGTCTAGCACGCTTTGTGTATTTACCCCGTCCGGAATTTTTATATTCATTTTAGGTTTTTCTGTCGGTTCGCCATTTTTGTCATAAAAATTAACCTTATATCCGGCTTTTTCCAATCCCGGAACGATGACTTCAGCTTTTCCTGCCATGACCACGCGTAGTTGATTGGGGTGTAAATATTTTTTTGCCACTTCTTGAACATCATCAACTGTTACGGCATCTAATTTTTTTAGGAAGTTTTTGTAATAATCTTCCGGAAGATTGTTGGTGAGCATATTGTAGGCTTGGTTGGCAATAGTTGCCGGTTTTTCCATTTGTAGCACAAATTTACCCAAGTATTTTGCTTTGTTATTTGCTAAGGTAGTCGAGTCAACCTTTTCGTTGATAATTTTGTTTATCTGTGCCAGAGTAACCGTTACGGCACTATCGGCAACCGTGTTTCTGATGCTAGTGCTTGCTTTAAAAATGCTACCGTATTTATCGGTGCCAAAACTACTTCTGGCGCCATAGGTCCAGCCGTGTTTTTCGCGAAGCGTCATATTTAAATAACTGTTAAAATCGCCTCCTAAAATGGCATTCATCAACAATACTTTTTGGTAGTCGGGATTATTTCTTCTGACATCTGATCTTTGTACAACAGCCAATTCCGTTTGTTCGGCATTGGGCATATTGACAAAGTCGATTTCTGTAGATGGAACGTTTTTAATAGCAGGCAAACTCAAAGGTTTGGTTTGTGGTGCCGGCTTCCAATTGCCAAATTCTTTTTCAGCCATTTCTTTTATATCTGCTGCTTTTACGTCGCCTACTACAATTAGGTAAGCATGGTTGGGTATAAAGCTTTTGTGATAGTAGTTTTTTACATCTTCTAAGTTTACATTGTTGAGCGTCTTCATCGAAGTAAACTCACCGTAAGGATGTTTACCGTAAGCCAATTTATTGGTAACGCGACGGGCAATGCTCGGCGTGTTTTTTTCGTCCATTTTTAAGGCTTCTTCCGCTTTTTTCTTTTCGGTCTTAAATTCTTCTTCCGAAAAAACGGGATGCAAGGCTTGGTCAACTGTTAAATGTAGTATTTCGGGAAAATATTTGCTCAAAGAATTGATGTAAAAACCACCATCGTATAAGGATACATTAGCCCCATAGAAATCGGTTTTTTCATTAAACTGGTCTTTGCTGACGTTTTTAGATCCTGAACCCAGAAGTGCTGATAATAAATCATCGCTTCCTTTTTTGTCTCTTAATCTAATGGGTTGGTTATCCATGCGCAAACTGGCATTTACCCTTGGCAATTTATGATTTTCTACGACAATAATCGTCAATCCGTTGTCCAATTTATGGATGATAGGTTTGCTGAATTTGATACTTGGCGAAGGGCCTGATTTCGGCATTTGATTAATGTCTGTTGTCATTTCAGTGTTTTTTTCTGCTGATTGTTTGCTACTACCACAAGAAATGGCAGTAATTAGGAATAAGAATGATAGGGAATATATTACTTTCTTCATTTTCATAAAATTTTATTTGGTTGCTTCTTTTTTAGGTAGGTATTCTAACAAGACGCGTTGGTTTTTGTTTAAATATTTTTTGGCGACGTTTCGAATGTCTTCCCTAGTAATACTTTTATAAATATCCAGTTCTTTGTTGATCAAATCCGTATTGCCGTAAAGCACGTGATATCTAGCCAAGTTGTTTGCAATTCCTTGCATGCCGGTGTTAGAATTGACAAAATTATTTTCAACTTTATTGAGTAATTTTTGGTAATCTTTTTCCGAAATCAAATCGGTTTGAACTTTGGCAATCTCTTCATCTATTTCCTTGGTGATGACATTCAAATCATTTCCGATAGGAATGCCAAAAATAATGTAGGTTCCGTAGTCTTCTTGACTTAAATTAAAGGCACCAACCATAAGAGCGAGTTTCTTTTTGTCCACAAGTTTTTTGTACAAGATCGAGCTCTTTCCGCTGCTTAAATAAGAGGAAAGTAAATCCAATGCGTAAGCATCTCTTTCCTTCATGGAAGGGGTCAGATAAGCTTGCATAATGGCAGGTTTTTGTATGTTTTTATCGTAGTAAACAGTGTGTTTTTCTTGTGTAATCGGTTCTTCAATTACTTTGTTCCTCACGATATCTTTGCCTTTGGGAATGCTGGCAAAATATTTATCGATTAACTTTTTTGCCTGCGCTTTGTCGATGTCTCCTGCTACCACCAAAGTGGCGTTGTTAGGAATATAGAATTTTTTGTAAAAGGCAATAAACTCGTCCAAACTGGCGGCGTCGAGATCAGCCATTTTACCAATAGTGGTATGTTTATATGGATGTTTGGTAAAAACATTGTCTTTAATAGCTTCTAGAAAATGACCATAAGGTTGGTTGTCATAGCGCAAACGTTTTTCTTCTTTTACCACTTCGTTTTGGGTGTCCACACCAATTTGGTTAATGACGGCATGACGCATTCGTTCCGATTCCATCCAAAGTCCCAAAGCTAGGTTGTTTGAAGGGAAAACTTCGTAGTAATAGGTGCGATCATCCGTTGTGTTGGCGTTATTTTCGCCACCGTGCGAACTGACAATCTTGAACCATTCACCGCGTTTGATGTTTTTGGTGCCCTCAAACAAAAGGTGTTCAAAAAAGTGGGCAAAACCCGTTCTGTTTGGTTTCTCGTCCTTGGCACCTACGTGATACATAACACCTACTGTAACGACCGGCGCCGTGTGGTCTTCATGTAAGATAACGTCTAATCCGTTTGGAAGTGCAAATTCTTCATAATCAATCTTCTGTGCCATAGTAATGCTTGCAATGCTTAATAAAAAAGCTGTTAATGTTAGTTTGATTTTTTTCATATACTTGTTGTTTTATTCATTATTATCAAGTTAATTTTTATTAGTTGATAAGCTATTAATATGCTTGACCAATATAAAAATCAAAATATAGACTTGATTTTAGAGCGATAAAGATACAATAATGTTGCTAATTTTAAAAATGACTTATAATATTTTTAACATTTTGATTTTTTTGTATGTTTGCACTTATTATTTGATAAATATTAATTAGAGATTTTATTATGAAAGCATATATTTTCCCGGGACAAGGGGCGCAATTTGAAGGAATGGGCAAGGACCTATTCGATAAATATGATTTGGCCAAACAAAGATTTGCTCAGGCAAATGAAATTTTGGGTTTTGATATTGCCAGAATTATGTTTGAGGGCAGTGCCGAAGATTTAAAACAAACGAGGGTTACGCAGCCGGCTATTTTTTTACATTCCGTTATTTCTACCGAACTGTTGGGCGATGATTTTAAACCTGATATGGTGGCAGGTCACTCTCTTGGTGAATTTTCTGCACTTGTAGCGAATAAAACACTTAGTTTTGAAGACGCATTAACCTTGGTGTCCAAGAGGGCGGAAGCCATGCAGCGTGCTACGGAAATGGTTGATTCTACGATGGCTGCTGTTTTAAATCTGGATGATGAAGTGGTCGAAAAGATTTGTCGCGAAACGGATGGCGTAGTGGTGGCAGCAAATTATAATTGTCCCGGACAGTTGGTGATTAGTGGTGAAGTTGAAGCGGTAAAACGTGCCAATGAGAAAATGTTGGAAGCTGGCGCCAGACGTGCCTTGTTGCTTCCCGTCGGTGGAGCATTTCACTCTCCGTTGATGGAGCCGGCACGTGAGGAATTGGCAAAAGCTATCGAAGCAACGCATTTTTCTGAACCTATTGCGCCGGTTTACCAAAATGTAACGGCAACAGCTGTAACTGATCCTGAGGAGATTAAAAAAAATCTTATGAAACAATTGGTCGCACCTGTGCGTTGGACACAAAGTGTACAACAAATGATAAAAGATGGCGCTACTGATTTTGTTGAGGTAGGTCCGGGAAAAGTTTTACTGGGCTTGTTGCGCAAAATCGATAGAAATGCCAAGGGAACTAAAGCAGAGCTATAATGAACAATGACAAAACGCAGATAAAAGCCAAACTTCAACAACAACCTACCGATATTGTCAAAGTGGTTATGTTTGGTCCCGAATCAACCGGAAAGACCACGCTTTCACAACAATTGGCGAGACATTACAATACGGTTTGGGCGCCCGAATTTGCCAGAGATTACTTGCAAAACGTTTGGAATAATGAACGACGTACTTGTGAACAAAAAGATTTAATTCCTATAGCCATAGGACAAATGGCATTAGAAAATGATTTGGCAACAAAAGCATCCAAAGTATTGTTTTGCGATACGGATTTATTGGAAACCAAGGTTTATTCTATGGAGTACTATGGTGGACACGTCGATCCGCTTTTGGATGAGGCGTCCGAGAAGAATAAGTACGATTTGTATTTTTTAACCTACATCGATGTGCCTTGGGAAGCGGATGATTTACGCGACCGTCCTACACAACGAGAAGAGATGTTTTTGGCATTTAAAAAAGCCTTGGATGATGCAGGAAAAAAGTATGTTTTGCTCAAAGGAGACAAAAAAACAAGGCTTAAGACTGCTATTAAATACGTAGATGATTTAATTGCCATAAAAAAATAATTGCTTTTATAAATAATTTGATATAATTTTGAGAAAATATTTAAGCTGATGTTCTCTCAAATTCCGGTTGATTTTGTAAACTTTATCTTTGTTACCGTATTATCTCTATTGATAGGATTGGAGCAGCGAAAATTACACTACACCGATGCGCCGGGCACTTTGTATGGCACAGATCGCACCCATACTTTTATCGGTCTGCTGGGTTTTGTTACCTATATTATGGATCCGGTCAGCTTGCGTCCGTATATGTTGGCGGGCTTAGCAGTGGTTGCTTTTTTAAGTATTTTTTATTGGAAAAAAATTGAAACCAGAAATATTTATGGCATAACCTCTATGTTGGTCGTATTGCTTACGTATGCAATTGCACCATTGCTTTATCTCAAACCGCTTTGGTTGACGGTTTTATTGGTTACGACCGTTTTAATTTTTACCGAACTAAAACAATATTTATGGAATTTGAGTGGCAAATTTCAACAAAAAGAATTTATGATTGTATCAGAGTTTTTGTTGATGGCAGGCATTATCTTGCCCTTGCTACCCAAGGGAGAAATCAGTGAGATGATTCCCGTTTCTCCTTTTAAAGTTTGGTTGTCAGTGGTGGTTATTTCCGGAATTTCTTATGCGAGTTATCTCATACAAAAATTCTTTTTTCCTAATAAAGGCATTGTGATTACCGGTATTTTGGGTGGTTTGTATAGCAGCACGGCGACGACAATCGTTTTGGCAAAGCGAAGCAAATCAGAAGATGTACCAGTTTACAGAATAGCTTCTGCTATTTTTGTTGCTACAGCTATGATGTTTTTACGGATTTGGGCATTGGCTTTTGTCTTTAACAGCGCCTTAGCCAAGGAAATGACTTTGGCATTTATCAGTTTGACAATTCTTTCCGTTTTGGTGAGTGTGATAGTGTATAAATTTGAGGGAAAAGATGTTAAATTTAACTTTGAAGTAACAGAATCTAGAAATCCCCTAGAGTTTAAGACTGCTTTGGTCTTTGCCGTTTTCTTTGTTTTCTTTGGTTTTCTAACCAAGTATGTGATGCAACATTTTGGTATGCACGGACTGAATGTTCTCTCGTTTATCGTAGGGGTTACCGATATTGATCCTTTTTTATTGAGTTTGTTTACCGGTAAATTCGAATTTGGTTTAAATACGTTGGCACAAGCGTCTCTTATTGCGATTACCAGTAATAATTTTATCAAAATGATTTACGGCTTTGCTTTGGGAAGTCCGACATTACGCAAACCTTTGGCTATGGGTTTTACCATCATTATGGCTGTGGGTATCGTCTTTATTTTGTGGTAAATTTCTGATATAACAAAGCAGGAAACAATACGAATAACCAAATGGGTTGTATTAAAATTCTACGAATATAAAACAGTGCTATATAATGTGGTGCAGTATAATTGACCCAAGCAAAATAAAATGCAATAATATTTATGGTTAAAGCGATGAGGTAAAATGCAAGTAAAAATTTTCCTAAATTTTTTTGCCTGAAAAACAATGTTAAAATACTTATTGAAATAGTGGAATTAAAAATATATCTCAAAATATCTATGCTCACAGTTTTAATAAATGGGATATGAGGGAGCGCTTTTGTGAGATAATCATATTGAAAAAAAACAATCAATCCATCATCAAAAAACACTTTTTCATAAAAACGTATGCCTACTAGTAAAAATAGTAAGAATAAGATGATGAGGTAGATGGTAATTCTTTTTGTTTTAGCCATTTTTAAAAGACTTTTTGATAAAAATATACCATAAAAAAACGACAAAACCATAGATTAATGCCGGAAAAAGAACCCTGTGTGCGACATCTTGGTATTTTGGGAAATAGTATAGAATATATGATAAAAAAAGAATTCGCAAAATATTAAAAACGAATATTAAAACACTACCAACAGCAGCAAATTTTATAGCTTTAAAGGATGCGTTTCCAAAGCTAAGGATAAAAGAAATAAACATAATAATGACACTCATAGCCGTACAACCTTCTACTATTCTCGCCAGATATTGACCATTGATGATGAGTTTTAATCCGGCTTCATTTTGCAAGGGAATAAGCTCGGCATTTATGCCAAAAGAATGATAAATCGTATTGAGTATTTTACCGACAAAAAGGCTCAAAAAATCCGTTTGCCCTGCTTGAAGGCTTAGGTAAATATTATATAGTATGCTAAATATCAGGTAAATGCCTGTAAACTTAAGAATAAAAATTAAGCTTGGTTTGTATTGACGATAAATAGATTCTCCATTCATATACCTGCAAAGATAAATGTTTTTATTTCTTTATTTCAAAATACCCTATTTCATTTGTGTCATAAAACGGAATATTCATTTTATGCGCAGTTTTCTTCCACCTTTTAATAAATGAAGGATAATTGCTGCCGTCTGCAATAATCATTTTGGGCTGTAGTTTCAATATAACTTTGTCGAGATTTATTTTAGGCGAATAACTCAGGTGAATTATATCAGGTTGATAATCCCTAAGTTTATAAATGCTCAAACTGTCTATGTGAAGGATTTTTTGATGTGCAAATTCTTGAAAAACGGGTAAAGAATCATATTGAATATGGGAGAAATGCCTAGCAAAATTTTGTTTGAGATACGAACTCACTTTGCTGCTATCTTGCATAAAGCTTACCGTATTATTTGCAATTTTCACCACGGTAGGACGATTATAGATTTGTAAAACAAGATATCTATTGGTGCTAAATTGGTTCTTTTTTTCTACGAAAATTACCAGTTGAAACAAAATAATCCAAGCTAATAATGAAAAGATGTATTTGTAATTCTTTTTGTTTTTAAGCATTTGATGAAAAATAATGATACCTAAAAATAAAACCAATAACATGGTTACTGAAAAATGGATATTTGTAATAAGGCTGTTTTTTAGTGTGGCAATTTCTTGATTAATTTGTAGCATTAAGGACAATAGGTCATTAAAAATGCTAAATAACGCTTTAAATTTTATACCGATTATTCCCAATAAAATAAGACTAAATCCATAAAACAAGATGATGAATAGCAAGGGGATAACCAAGAGATTTGCTATAAAGAAATAGACCGGAAATTGGTGAAAATAATATAAACTCAAAGGCAAAACACCCAATTGTGCTGCCAATGAAATCACAAAGATGTCTGTTGTCCATTTTATAGCTTTATATTTGATACTGAATGTTTTAGAATATAATGGATAAAAACTTACAATCGATAAAACCGCAGCATAACTCATTTGAAAACCGACCGAAAAAATGATGTTTGGGTTTATCAAAATGATCAGTAGGGCAGAGGCAAATATGGTGTTGTAGATATTGGTGTGTCGTTTTAATTGTAAACCAATTTGAACAAAACTAAACATCACTACGGCGCGGGTCACCGAAGGGGAGAAACCTGTAAGGAAGGCATAGATCCAAAGCAAGGATAAAGTTAGCACCAAAAAGCTAATGTTACCGAATTTGCGCTTGACAAATCCAAAAATAAAGTTTAAAAACAATAATAAAATTCCGATATGCAGACCGGAAATTGCCAAGATGTGAATGGTGCCGGCGGATTGAAATGTTTTGTTGACGTCTTTGCTCAAGTATTGTCTTTCTCCTAAAAAGAGTGCTTCAGCTAAGCTTAAGCTATTTCCTTTTAAACCGTTTTGGATAAACAATTCCTTTATTTTTATTCTAAAATTTTCGGCTATTCTGTAGAGCGAAGTCTGCTTGTTTTTGGTAATTGTGAACGCTGTATGTTTTAGATTTATTTGGTTGTAAATTTGTTTCTTTTCCAAATAATTTTGATAGTTAAATCCATAAGGATTGTTCAATTTTCCGGGAGATTGGAATACGGAGTTATCAGCTAATATCATTAATTGATTTCCAATATCAAAGGCTTTTTGTTTTCGAACTTTTTTTATCAAAAACTTTCCAGTAACAATCTGATTATCAATTTGTTTTACACTTCCAATATAGTTGTTATAGGTTGCCGTATTTTTAAGTTTCTTATCTATTTCTAATATTATTTGATGAGATTTGTTACCACTGATATAATGTGAATAATGCTTTTCTTTATGACGTAAATCTGAATGATATTGAAGCAGCATCCCTAAAAATAAACTGCTGAAAAGTATGCAGATACTTGCCAACTTTTTAAGTCGTCTTTTTTGATTAGCTATAAAATGTAAAATTATAGAAATGATAATGCTGAGGGCAAGTGTCAGCAAAATAGTTTCTAGCTTAAATTTTTCATAATTATTGATCACAATCCCGGTGATGAGTGCGAGGGTAAAAGGAATTAATGGAAATTGTATAATTTTCATTGGTTTTCTTTTATTGCCTAATTATGACAAGAAATAAGTAGTGAATTGCTTAATGTAATTTCTGATGTGCTTTTAATTCGTCCTTTTTTATTCTTTTCCAAAATAACTTTCGTTGTCTTATTTTGTCTTTTCCCGATTCTTATATTTATAGCCTTCTACTAAACTTATACAACAGCCAAAAATAAGGAACTTCATTATAGAAAATACAATATCAATTTCTCTTCCTCTTAAATAATCAACTACAGTTGTCAAACCGGCATAAATAAGTCCGGAAATTAGAAATGCTTTAATCGTTATTTTTGTGAGCGACTTCATTGGGTGAATTTTTTTCGTGAATTTTTGATAAATTGTACAATTTCATTTTATAACACACAAATATAAGTAATTTTTTTTATATTTATATTATGACTTGTTGATATTGTTGATTATGTGTTTTTATGCAATATTTGAGAACTTATAGAAGCATAATATATTCGCTCTTTTAATGAAGTTTGTCTAAGCAGTTTTTATCCAAAAATTAGTCGTACATTTGCCGCTTAATTAATTTGAGAAGAGATTCCGAACTTGTCTTTTATTTGGGTGTTTATCGGAACTGATTTTTCAGATACAGATAAATAGATAACAAATGATGACATTCAATGAAATTGGATTGCAAGAGGAAATTTTACGTGCAATTCAAGAACTAGGCTTTGAACAACCAACGCCTATCCAAGAAAAAACAATTCCCCATTTACTACAATCCAACCAAGATTTAATGGCTTTGGCACAAACGGGAACTGGTAAAACGGCAGCTTTTGGTTTGCCAACCATTCAAAAAATTAATGCCAAAGACAAGCATACGCAAGCTTTGGTATTGGCGCCGACGCGTGAATTGTGCTTGCAAATTTCAAGAGATTTAGAAAATTTTTCCAAATACATTAAAGGTGTCAAAGTAGTGCCTGTTTATGGGGGTGCTAGTATAGATACGCAGATAAAAGCACTTAAAAAAGGCGCTCAAATAGTGGTGGCAACGCCCGGACGTGCAAAGGATTTAATGCAAAGAGGTAATTTAAAATTGCGTGATGTTGACACCCTTATTCTTGATGAAGCAGACGAAATGTTAACGATGGGTTTTAAAGAGGAATTAGATGCTATTTTAGACCAAACGCCTCAGGAAAAACAAACACTTTTATTCTCTGCTACGATGTCTAGAGAAGTGGAACGAATTTCAAAAAATTACATGCACGACACCTTAAAATTATCGGTTTCGGCTGAAAACAAAGGAGCGGATACTGTTTCGCATATTTATTATATGGTGAGTGCCAAAGACCGCTATGAGGTTTTGAAACGTATAGCCGATATGAACCCCGATGTCTATGGAATAGTATTTTGTAGAACACGTCGGGAGACCAAAGAAGTGGCAAATAAATTGATGAACGATGGATACAACGCCGATGCACTTCACGGCGATTTGTCGCAAGCGCAGCGCGATGAGGTAATGAATCGTTTTCGCAAGAACCAATTGCAGTTACTAGTGGCAACCGATGTGGCAGCCAGAGGTTTGGATGTTAACAATCTAACCCATGTGATTAACTATAACTTACCCGATCATTCTGAGTATTATACACATAGAAGTGGTAGAACCGGTAGAGCAGGAAGAAAGGGGATTTCAATTGCCATAATTCATTCTCGAGAAAAAAATAAGTTAAAAGATATCGAACGAAAGTCAGGGATTAAATTTGAACAAAAATTGGTGCCTGGTGGTGAAGAAATTTGTTCAAGACAGTTGATTGCGCTGACCGATAAAATTGTCAAAACCAAAGTAGATCATAAACAAATTGAGCCATTTTTGGAAGATATTTATGAGAAATTTTCCGATTTAAGTCGTGAAGATTTGATTCAACATTTTGTTTCGGCAGAGTTTAACCGATTTTTGTCCTATTACAAAAATGCCCGTGACATCAATATTACAGAATCTAAAAGAGAAAAACGAAGCGTCAAGGACAGACGAAGCAATGCAAACTTCACACGCTTATTTCTAAATGTTGGGAAAAAGGAAAATCTAACACCTTTGAGATTAATTGGGGTGATTAACAATGCTTTGGATTCCGGTAATGCTGAAATTGGTAAGATTGAAATTTTGAATAATTTTTCATTTTTTGAAATTGATTCCGACGCCGCAACAAAATTAATGACAGCCATAAAAACAGAAACTTTTGAAGGACGCGATTTGTCCGTAGAAGTAGCCAATGCCAAAACGGGTAGTGGCAATCGTGAGTCCGGAAACAGACGTAGCGAAGGATCTCGTTCAAGCGATAGAAGAAGTTCTAAAGACAAAGGCGGCCGTAGAAATTCCAGAGATAAAGGCGGAAGAAAAGATAAATATAAAAAGGACAGTAGGAGCAAAGGGCGTCGCAGACGCTAATTGCGTAATATGAATTTATTGTTAATTGAGGGTTGGTTGTAAACAAGCCCTTTTGATTACCCAATCAAATTCCAAAACCCGGAAGACTTTATTTGTTTGTTTAAAAAGTATTTAATATTTTGATTTTCAGGTTTTTGCAAATTCAAATCTTCTTGTAAGATGCTGTAGGCATATTGGCGGGCGGTACGCATAAGCGGTGCATCTTTGATAATATCGGCAATTCTAAAACGCATGATGCCACTTTGTTGGGTGCCTAAAATATTGCCGGGTCCGCGAAGTTTGAGATCTACTTCGGCGATTTTGAAACCATCGTTTGTGCCGGTCATGGTTTCCATACGCGTGCGCGCTTCGGCAGATAGTTTGTAATCGGTCATCAAGATGCAATAAGATTGCGTGCTACCTCTGCCTACGCGCCCTCTGAGTTGGTGCAACTGCGATAAGCCAAATCTTTCGGCACTTTCTATAAGCATAATACTGGCATTTGGCACATCTACACCTACTTCAATTACGGTTGTAGCAACCAGGACCTGTGTGATGTTATTTTTGAATTTTGCCATTTCGCTATCTTTATCTTCTTGCTTCATTTTTCCGTGTACCATTCCTATCTGATAATTGGTGTTTTTAAAAAACAGTTTGATTCTTTCAAAATTATCCATCAAGTTTTGATAATCTAGAGTTTCACTTTCTTCAATTAGTGGAAAAACTATATAAGCTTGCCGTCCTTTTTGTAATTCATTTCTGATGAATTCAAAAACCTTAAATTTGTCTTTTCTATATCGGTGAAGCGTCTGAATGCTTTTTCTTCCGGGAGGTAATTCATTTATAATTGAAATGTCCAAATCCCCGTAATGTGTCATAGCAAGTGTACGGGGAATAGGCGTTGCGGTCATGACCAAAACATGGGGCGGCGGTGTGTTTTTTTGCCACATTTTTGCACGTTGTGCAACACCAAAACGATGTTGTTCATCGATAATTGCCAAACCCAGATTTTTAAATTTTACATAATCTTCAAGAACGGCATGTGTGCCTACCAATATGTGTAAATTTCCATTTATGAGATTCTCAGCGATTTCAATTCGTTCTTTTTTCTTTGTTGATCCCGTTAAGAGTCTGATTTTTAGTCCTATCTTGTCTGCAAAATGTTTTAATCCCGCGTAGTGTTGTTGTGCTAGGATTTCCGTTGGGGCAATCATGGATGCTTGAAACCCGTTATCTATGGCCATCAGCATAGTCATAAAGGCAACAATGGTTTTGCCGCTTCCTACATCTCCTTGTAGCAGGCGGTTCATTTGCGCGCCACTTTTTACATCTGCTCTGATTTCTTTGAGTACGCGTTTTTGTGCTCCGGTGAGTTCAAAAGGTAGAATTTCTTGATAAAACCGGTTAAAATTACGACTGATTTTCTCAAAAACATGCCCTTTTATTCTCTTTTTTCTATGAATATTCTTTTGCAGTAATTGGAGCTGCAGATAAAAAAGTTCTTCAAACTTTAGTCTGGTTTGTGCTTTGTAGAGCATGTCTAAATTCTGTGGAAAATGGATGTTAAAGAGCGCCTGATTTTTATCTAATAATTTGAGATCTTCTAAGATATTTTGTGGCAAACTTTCTTTAAAATGCAAGCCTGTTTCTTCAAAAAGCGAACTCATTATTTTGGTCCATAATCTATTGGTAAAACCTTTTTTTATAAGCGTTTCGGTTGAGGGGTAAACGGGTTGAAGTTTTAAAAAGGACTTCTTTTTGCGCTCTTCCAGTGTCTCAATTTCGGGATGTGCAATATTAAATTTTCTCCCAAATAATGTAGGTTTTCCATAAACGACATAAACGGTGTTCTTAAATAATTTTTTTAGAATATATTGATAATTTTTAAACCAAACGAGTTCTATTTCTCCTGTTTTATCATATAGTTTAGCGGTTAATCGTTT
>JANTGO010000015.1 GCA_024763015.1 Flavobacteriaceae bacterium | reverse complement strand
TTTTAGCACACCTTGTCCCAAACCATGTATGAGTATAAATCTTTTTTGATGTTTTATTTTCATTTTATGGATAATTCTTTCAGCTTCATCAATTTGCATTGTTAATTTTTGTCCGTTGGAAAGATGTTGATGTTTGGCTTGTATTCTTTCGATATGCAAATCAAACACCGGAGTGCCGGTTTGCTTATTTCTTTTTCTTTTTTTTGAAACTAAATCTTTTGGTATGAAATGTTTATTTTTTAGGGTTTCTTCCAAGCTTTTTTGAATGACGATAAGTTGATTCTTTTTATAGACATATTCAAAGCCATCTCGACTGACAAAACGAATTTCTTTAGGCATTATTTGGATAATCTTTCCTTCTAAATCGTCATTGATAACGGCTACTTTATCTCCAATCTTCATAAGATTTGTTCTTGTTAAGAAATAATAATTTTATTTATTCAGACTTTCCCATCCGATTTTTTTCATATTTCTAATGATAAGAAGTGCGGCAATGGCTGCTACACCAAAAAAAATAAAGGAAAGCGCATAATTCTTAAAGATAAATTTCCCAATGCCAAAGAGTGTAAAAATGACCATTATGCTGCCCAAAAACCAATTAAAGAAAAGCAATCCATAGCCTTTGTCGCCTTGTATTTCGGGGAGCATTTTTGCAATTTTAGTCCATCCATAACCACCGGGATGCACTTTGGTGTAGAAATTTTTCAATTTTTTTTCACTTGTTGGTTTGGTAGAGAAGGTAACAATTATCCACCAAAAAGTTGACCACGCAACAATGCTAATCAATATTATTGGGTAATCATCGCTAAGGCTCAGTCCTGCACCATATTCTTTGCTAATGAGAAATGGTAGCAGAAAATAGGGGGCTATCATCGCCGTAATTTCGCTCCAAGCATTGATGCGCCACCAAAACCAGCGAAGAATTAATACCAATCCAATCCCACCACTGGCAACCAATATAAATTGCCAAGCAGCACTAATTTCGGTTAACTGAGTTGTAATCAGTAATCCGATAAACATCAAAATAAAAGTGGTGATACGCGAAATTTTTACATAATACTTTTCACTGGCACCGGGTTTGATAAAGGGTTTGTATAAATCATTGATAATATAGGAAGTTCCCCAAACAGTTTGTGAAGCAATTGTTGACATATAAGCGGCAAAAAACGCAGCCAACATCAAGCCCAATAGACCGCTAGGCATCAAATCTCTAATTAGCATAACGTATGAAGCGCCTTTGTCCTGCGCTTCCGGATAAATGACCAAAGCCACCATCGCAGCCAAAATCCAAGGCCAAGGGCGCAGGGCATAATGGGCAATATTAAACCAAAGCGTAGCAAATAGAGAATGTTTTTCATCCTTGGCCGACATCATTCTTTGCGCGATATAACCGCCACCGCCGGGTTCTGCACCCGGGTACCAACTTGCCCACCATTGTACACCCAAATAGGTAAATAGCGCCGTAATGCTTAATTTGAGTACGCCGTTTCCAGAAGCAGCTACATCACCAGAATCTTTAACACTGGGAATAAAATCAAATATCCACTTTTGTCCGCTTAAACTTTCTTTCAATCCGTCGATGCCTCCAACGTGTTTAACGGCGTAATAGGCGAGGGCTATACTTCCGCTCATGGCCATTACAAACTGAAAACTATCGGTGACAGATACACCCATCAAGCCCGACATAGAAGAATATATTGCAACAAAAAACATCATCAATCCAACATATAATAAATGGGCTGATAGGCTTAAACCCAAGATATGTATTTCATGAACGCCAAAAATGCTTAGATTTGGAAACATTACTTGTAGTATCTTCACCATAGCCAAATTGACCCAAGCAATCACAATCGCATTCATTAAGATACCGATGTAGATGGCTCTAAATCCTCGTAAAAAATTAGCAGGTTTTCCCTCATAACGAATATCGACAAACTCAGCATCGGTAAGAATATTAGCCCTTCGCCATAATCTTGCAAAGAAAAATACGGTAAGAATGCCGCCAAATACCATATTCCACCATAGCCAGTTTCCTGCAATTCCGTTTTTAGAAACCAATTCGGTAACGGCAAGTGGTGTGTCAGCCGCAAAAGTAGTAGCAACCATACTGGTACCGGCAATCCACCAAGGGAGATTTCGCCCACTCAAGAAAAAACTGCTTGTGTCTTTTCCTGCTTTTTTAGAAAAATAAATCGAAATACCAAAACTAAATATAAAGTAAACAATAATGATAATCCAGTCTAATAAAGAAACATTCATGAAAATTTGATTTTTTGGTTAAGAATTTCAAATGTAGTAATTATCTATGAGAATTAAAAAAAAATGTCATTTTAATAGGTAAAATGCATATTTTAACCTTTAGTATTTATGACAAATATGGCGTAATAATTACATGGTATAATGTATGTGTAGAGGTAGCATGCTACGTCTGTACGCTGTTTGTGTGCATACACGTGTAGAGACGTTTTGCAAAACGTCTCTATGGTGCACAGTAAACAGGATATGCAATGCGTTGCATCTGCACGTTGTAAATTTTTTATATATAAATTACATCGGAATGTCGTATATTTGCTAAAAATGATACCTTTATGTCTGAAGTACTTGTCCATTTGCAAAACGCCTTGATATCACAACGAAATAAACCGGTGTTAACAGATGTTAATCTACAAATAAAATCAGGAGAATTCAGTTATTTAATTGGTTCTACGGGAAGTGGAAAAAGCAGTTTACTCAAAACGCTTTACGGCGATCTTCCCTTTACCAATGGTAGAGGAGTTGTTGTTGATTTTAATCTGAAGTTTATCAAAAAGAAACAAATTCCTTATCTGAGACGAAAATTGGGTATTGTATTTCAAGATTTTCAATTATTGACTGATAGAAGTGTATTTGACAACCTAAAATTTGTATTAAAAGCAACGGGCTGGCGCGACAAAGAAAAAATTAGAATACAAATTGAAAAGGTATTATTACAAGTGAATTTGCCAGAAAAGATTAATGAATTTCCACATCAATTATCAGGAGGCGAACAACAAAGAGTTGCGATTGCCAGAGCTTTACTCAACGATCCCGAATTAATTTTGGCAGATGAACCGACCGGAAATTTAGACCCCAAAACATCTAATGAAATTATGGAGTTATTGATTGAACTCAATCAAAAAGGTCAAACTGTGGTGATGGCGACACACGATTATGCGTTGATTTATCAACACCCATTCACTACTTATCAATGCGAAGGCGGAAAATTAATGGAAGTAGCCTTAAAACGTTAGATGGTTTCTATCTTAATTCCTACATATAATTATAATGTATATCCCTTGGTACACGAGATGTACAAACAAGCACGTAAATCGGGTGTAGATTTTGAAATACTGGTCTATGACGACGCTTCCACACAAAATGTGTTGCCGGATTTACCGGCTGATTTTAATAATGTTATATATAAAATATTTCCGATAAATATTGGACGAACGGCTATTCGTTACGAATTGGCAAAAGATGCAAAATTTAACAAATTGCTCATGATGGATGCCGATGTTTTTCCCAAAGATCGTTTTTTCTTTACCAAAATGATTCGCGAAATGGAAAAAACAACTGCGGATATTTATTTTGGGGGTATTAATGTGCCAAAACAACTGACTGACATACAGCAAAGCTTGCGTTGGAAATACGGTAAAGAAAGAGAAAGTTTGCCGTTGTCTGACAGACTGCTGCATCCGTACATTTCGATTTTATGCGGAACCATTTTAGTCGATAAAAAACTGTTTTTGGAACAGATTTCAATGCTAAAAAACATCAAGCGATATGGATTGGATGTCTATTTCACATTTTTATTGAAAAAAAATCAACGAAAAGTACAGCATTATAACAATCCAATTACCCATTTGGGATTGGAAACCAATGCCGTTTTTTTGCAGAAAACACGTAAGGCGATGGATACGTATCATTATTTATTCGTACATGGTTTTCTAGATGAGGATTATGTTAAATTGGTGCGTATAGGTGAAGCATTAAAACAAAAATTTTTTGGCAAATGGCTGGGCAAATTGTTTCCTGTGTTTGCACCGTTAATGCAAAAAAATCTTTTTTCGAAAAACCCTTCGCTTAGAGTTTTTGATATGTACAAATTGATGTATTATTGTAGTTTAAAGTAATATTTATGCCAAAAATATCTGTGGTCATACCGGTTTATAACAAAGCTAATTACCTAAAAAAAACCATCAAAAGTGTTTTAAATCAAGATATTGATGATTTTGAAATTATTATTATCGATGATGGCTCAACGGATGACTCTGCAAAGCATATCAAATCTTTTCAGGATGAAAGAATTCGATATTTTTATCAAGAAAACAAAGGTGTTTCTGTGGCTAGAAACAAAGGTGTTTCTGTGGCAAATTCTTCGTTGATTGCTTTTCTTGACGCAGACGATTTTTGGTATCCAAATCATTTGTCTGAGATATTGAAACTTGCAGATGCGTTTCCAAAGGCAGCATTTTTTGCAACCGCTTATGCTATACAATTTAGTTCGAAATATGTCAAGGAATATATTTATCCTTTTGAGAAACAACAGGTTTTAATCGATAAGTTTTATAAATATGCCGTGGGTGTTCATTTGTTTTTTACCAGTAATTTTGCTGTCCGAAAAGCAATTTTTGACCAATTAGGCGGTTTTTGTACAAATTGTGATGCAGAGGATACAGATCTTTTTCTTCGTTTGGCTTTTCAATATCCAATGGCATATAGCCGTTCATTAACCTTAGTTCATATAAATGAAGCCGAAAATAGTTTGTTTGCAAAATGTTCAACCGGAAAAAAGGAAAAATTATTAACCCGTTACGAAAAAATGGAACAAAAAGATGCACCGCTAAAAAAATATTTAGATGCCAGTAGGTTTGCTTGGGTGTTGGAGTACAAAATGTCGGGACAAGGTGCAAATGCCAAAAAATTAATTAAACAAATATCGATTTCCAATCTAAATTGGAAACAAAAAATATTGATAAAGCTCCCAGGAAAATGTTTGCGATTGCTAAAAAAAACACAAATATTTTTAAGGAATAAACATTGGTATGTATCGCCTTTTTCATAGGAATTAGGTCACCGATGAACTTAAAATACATATAATTACCGATAAAAATGAAAATTTCACTCATACAAAGCGATATCGTTTGGGCAGATATTCAAGCAAATCTTGTTAGTTTTGAAAAATGGATTGATCAAGTGCCGGTAGAAACCGAAATAGTGATTTTGCCCGAGATGTTTGCAACCGGTTTTACGATGGAGGTGCAAAATTTTCCGCCTCCGGTAGGCAAAGAAGTATTTTATTGGATGCAAAGTCAGTCCGTAAAACATCAAAAAATAATAGTAGGAAGCGTACTAACCGAAGTAAACGGAAAATACTACAACCGGATGTATTGGATGCGCCCGGACGGGACTTACGATTACTACGACAAACACCATTTATTTCATCAAGCAGGTGAGGACAAGCTAATGACAGCAGGCAACAAACCTGTGATTGTAAGCTATAAAAACATTAAGTTTATGTTGCAAATCTGTTACGATTTGCGCTTTCCGGTTTGGTCTCGCAATGGTTATGATAAACAACAAGATGCTTTTGATTACGATGTGTTAGTATATATTGCCAATTGGCCGGAAGTGCGTAAACAAGCTTATTTGTCATTGCTAAAAGCTAGGGCTATCGAAAATCAATCTATCGTTATTTGGGTCAATAGAGTAGGTGTTGATGGTAAAGGGCTAGAACACTCAGGAGACACACAAGTGATTGATGCCAAGGGAAATATCCTTAAAAAAGCAACAGATTTTTCCGAACAGATTTTATCTTTTGATTTGGATATCGCCTCATTACAAGTCTTTAGAAAGGAATTTAAAGTGGGTTTGGATTGGGATTGATATTTTATCCTAACTTTGCCAAAAATATTTACAAAAATGAAGTATCAACACACTTTTTCTACACGTTGGGCAGACTTTGACCCCAATAGACATATGCGCCACACAGCTTATAGCGATTATGCCGCTGAAATCAGGGTGCGGTTTTTTATGGAGCATCATCTGTCTATGGAAGATTTTGCTCACTTGCATATAGGTCCTATTCTTTTTAAAGAGGAAACAACTTATTTTAAAGAAATTCATATCGGAGAAGATATTAACGTAAATATGGAATTGATAGCTGCTACAAAAAATATGGATCGCTGGCAATTTAGACACCAAATTTTTAACCAAGCCGGTGAACTTTCGGCGGAAGTGAAGGTGCAAGGCGCTTGGATTGATTTGCAAAAACGTAAACTGACACAATTACCGGAGCATATTGTTTTGTTGTTGGCTGAAATTCCGAAATCGGATAATTTTGAAGAAATAGTTTCCGGTAAAAAGAATTGATATGCACCCCAGTAATATTTTTGATTCGGCTTATGATTTTGATGAACTATCAAGACTTTATCCCAAAATAGAAGCATATATAATTATCAATAAATACGGTGTTAAAAGTATAGATTTTAGTCAGGCAAAAGCAATCAAATGTTTGAATACCGCTTTGTTGTTTTCAAAATGCAAACTTACTTACTGGGATTTTCCGCAAGAAAATCTTTGTCCGGCAGTGCCCGGTAGGGCTGATTATTTGTATTATCTCAAAGATTTAATAGGCACTTCAAAAAATGTAAATATTCTAGATTTAGGTACCGGTGCTACTTGTATTTATCCACTTTTGGGGCAAGCATTGTTTGACTGGCACTTTACGGCAACTGAAATCAGTGAAAGATCTTTACAAAATGCTGATAAAATAATAAAACAAAACAAACTGTCAAATCAGATATTTTTGCGCTTACAATCCAAAAAGAATCAAGTTTTAAAAGGTGCTATTAAATCAGGGGAGTATTATGATGCCGTGATGTGCAATCCGCCTTTTTTTAAATCGAAAGAAGCTGCAGAGAAAGCCAATTTGCGCAGACAAAGAAGTTTGCATCGCGCTCGTAAATCATTTCTTGTCAACAAAGATAATCGGAATTTTTCAGGAGTATCCAAGGAGTTATGGATTAAAGGTGGTGAGCTGGCTTTTTTATCCCGATATATTGAAGAAAGCCTTTTGTTTAAGGAGCAAGTTGGTTGGTTTACGAGTTTGGTTTCGGATAAGAAAAATTTGAAAATCTTGTTGAAATTGCTTAAAAATACAGCAGTAGATAAACATAAAATCATCGAAATGCAACACGGACAGAAAGTGCTTCATATATTGGCTTGGCATTTCTAATTCTATAGTTTTTCGGCTAAATATTTTTTTAGTAAAGAATTGCTTTTAATCAGCTCTTCTGGGGTTCCTTCAAACATTAATTTACCACCTTTGTCGCCACCTTCGGGTCCCAAATCGATGATCCAATCGGCAGATTTAATAACTTCTATATTGTGTTCTACTACAACTATACTGTGTCCGTTTTCTATCAAGGATTGAAAGGAATGTAAAAGTTTTTGAATATCGTGAAAATGTAAGCCGGTCGTGGGTTCGTCAAAGATAAAGAGTGTTTTGGCTTGCTTGCTTCCTTTGATTAAAAAGGATGCCAACTTGATTCGCTGTGCTTCACCACCGGATAGCGTAGCAGAAGATTGTCCCAGTTGAACGTAGCCCAAACCAACATCTTGCAAAGGTTTCAGTTTCTGATATATTTTGTTTTGCTTATGTTCCTTAAAAAATGCAAGTGCTTCATCTACACTCATTTGCAATATATCATTGATGTTTTTGCCTTCGTAGGTAACAGCTAATACTTCTTCTTTAAACCGTTTGCCTTCGCAAACTTCACAGGTAAGGTGAACATCAGCCATAAATTGCATTTCAATCGTAACGACACCTTCACCTTTACAGTGTTCGCAACGGCCACCTTCTACGTTAAAACTAAAATGTTTGGGTAGAAAATGTCTTTTTTTGGCAGCTTTTTGTTGGGCAAACAAATTTCGAATATCATCATAAGCTTTGATATAAGTTACCGGATTGGAACGACTGCTGCGCCCAATTGGATTTTGGTCGATATATTCAATTTGTTCTATTTGGTTTATCGCGCCTTCAAGTTTGGTAAATTGCCCTATTTTGGGTCCGTGTCCGTGAATGTGTTTATGAATGGCAGGGTATAAAATTTCTGCGCTTAAAGTACTCTTGCCACTTCCCGAAACACCGGTAATAGCGGTCAGAGCGTGCAAGGGAAATTTTACATCGATATTCTGCAAATTATGTTCTCTGGCACCTATAATTTTAATAAAATCATTCGATTTTCTTCTAATTTGGGGTACAGGAATTTTTAATTTGCCATTCAAATAATTTGCTGTAAGCGATTTTGCTTTTAAGATATCTTGATAGGAACCTTGTGCGATGAGTTCACCGCCAAAAATACCGGCTTCCGGTCCGATATCAATAATTTGGTCGGCTGCTTTCATAATGTCTTCATCGTGTTCGACAACGACGACTGTATTGCCCAAATCTCGCAAATTTTTAAGCACTTTAATAAGGTTTTCGGTATCTTTTGGATGCAATCCGATACTTGGTTCGTCTAAGACATAAATAGATCCTACCAAGCTGCTACCCAACGAAGTAGCCAAGTTGATTCGCTGCGTTTCGCCACCGGACAGCGTGTTAGATGCTCTGTTGAGTTGTAAGTAATTTAAACCTACTTTTAACAAGAAATCAATACGGCTGTTTATTTCTATCAAAATGCGTTTTGCTACTTGCATTTCATAGTCTGATAGTTGTAAATTTTTAAAAAATATTTGCAATTCTTCAATAGAAATTTCCACCAATTCACCAATATTTTTACCGCCTACTTTTACGTTAAAAGCTTCTTTTCGTAACCGTTTGCCTTGACAGTCCGGGCAGATGGTTTTACCTCTGTATCGCGCTAGCAAAACACGATTTTGAATCTTGTAACTTTTCTGCTCAATTTTTTTGAAAAAATCGTGAATACCCGTAAAATATTTATTGCCGTTCCAAACCAAATCCTGCTGTTCTTTACTAAGTTCAAACCAAGGTTTATGGACAGGAAAGTCAAAATGATGCGCATTTTCCAAAAACTTGTTTTTATATTTTTGTAAGCTGTTGCCACGCCAACAAGCAATACAACCATCGTACATAGAAAGAGCAGTATTGGGAATGACTTTTAAGGGGTCAATGCCTAATACACTTCCAAATCCGTCGCAAGATTTGCAAGCGCCATAAGGCGTGTTAAAACTAAATAAGTGGATGCTTGGCTCGGGAAAATCCAAACCATCTAAGGAAAAATTTTGTGAAAAACGATAAGATTTCTTTGTTTGCCAATCGGTCAAAATGAGTTCGCCGTGCCCCTCAAAAAAAGCTTTTTGTATTGAATCGGCCAAACGATTCCAATAATCCTCGTCATTTTTGAGTTGAATTCGATCGATAACCAATTCAATATTTTTATCTATATTTTTTTGATTGAGGACTTCGGATATTTTATGTATTTCGTCCTTAATTTTTAATCGTGCATAACCTTGTTGTTCAAATATGCGCAACATTGTGGGCATAACTTTTCCATGGTGTGCTTCTAAGCTTACCGATAAAATCCACCTGCTGTCTGTGGTTTGTTCTTTTAAAAACCGAAGTACATCGGCTATATTGTGTTTCTTTACTTCATTTCCTGACACGGGCGAAATAGTTTTGCCTACCCGTGCAAAAAGCAATTTTAGGTAATCATAAATTTCGGTAGCTGTTCCTACGGTCGATCTCGGATTGCTGGTATTTACCTTTTGTTTAATAGCGATTGCAGGAGCAATTCCCTTGATGTTTTTTACTTTGGGTTTTTGGATTTTTCCTAGAAATTGACGCGCATAAGACGACAAACTCTCGATATATCGCCGTTGCCCTTCGGCATATAATGTGTCATAAGCCAAACTTGACTTACCGCTTCCCGAAACGCCGGTGATTACAACCAATTGATTGCGAGGAATTAACAAGCTGAGGTTTTTTAGATTGTTTTCAGCGGCCTCCTCGATAAAAATATGTGTGTCCGGATTAAATTTTCGGGCTAAATTTTTCATTTCCTTGTTTCAAATTATTCAGAATGGCAAATTTACAATTTGTTTATGTAAAATAGTGACTTGTATTTATAAATAATCGTATTTTTGTCCGATGATAACAAAAGAACAGTTTAATAAAGAATTAGAAATCATTATTGCCAATGCCATTCGTGAAGATGTTGGCGATGGAGACCATAGTTCACTGGCTTGTATTCCGGCTGATGCCACCGGAGAAGCGGTTTTATTGGCAAAAGACGAAGGCATTATTGCCGGCGTTGAATTTGCTAAAATGATTTTTAAACAAGTAGATTCCGATTTAACAGTAGAAGTATCAATAAATGATGGCGAATTCGTTCGTTATGGCGATACGGCATTCGTAGTAAAAGGTTTATCGCAATCCATCTTAAAAGCAGAGCGATTGGTGTTAAATGCCATTCAGAGAATGAGTGCTATCGCGACCAAAACACATAAATATGCCCAAATTTTGGAAGATACCAATACCCGTATTTTGGATACACGAAAAACCACGCCCGGCATTCGCGCTATTGAAAAATGGGCGGTGCGTATCGGCGGTGGCACCAACCATAGATTTGCACTCTACGATATGGTGATGCTTAAAGACAATCATATAGATTTTGCCGGCGGTATAAAAAATGCGATTGAAAAAACCAATAAATATCTCAAAGACAAACATTTGGATTTGAAAATTGAAATTGAAACCCGTAACCTAGACGAAGTACAGCAAGTACTCGATGTAGGAAAGGTTGACAGAATTATGTTGGACAATTTTAATTATGATGATTTGCGTACAGCCGTGGCTATGATCAACGGGAAATATGAAACCGAAGCTTCGGGAGGGATCAATGAAAAAACCTTGCGAAAATATGCCGATTGTGGCGTTGATTTTATTTCGTCAGGTGCTTTGACGCATTCTATTTATAATATGGATTTTAGTTTAAAAGCTGTAAAATAAACTAACTAAGACTTTTCGGTAAAATGTTTTTAGGATTAATATTCTAAAATAATATTTGATTTATCCGGATTTACCTATTATATTTGTTTGCTTAAAAACAAGCAAAACACAAAAGTTTGAAACCAAGAAAAATTATTATTACAGGTGGTCCGGGTACCGGCAAATCAACTGTAATCGATGCGTTAAAAGAACAAAATTACTACTGTTTTGACGAGGTTTCTCGTGAGATTATTAAGGAAGCGCAAGCAGAAGGTACGACCCAACTTTTTCTAAAAGACCCTAATCTTTTTAGCAAAAAATTATTAGAAGGTCGTGTAAGACAATTTAAAGAAGCTGATAAATTGTCCCATCCAGTTGTTTTTTTTGACAGAGGCATTCCGGATGTAAATGCCTATTTGAAGTATATCAAGCAAGAAATACCGGCTGAATTTGAGGAAATTACACATAAATACAAATATGATAATTTGGTTTTTATCATGCCACCTTGGGATGAAATTTATGTGCAAGACGAAGAGCGTTATGAAAGCTTCAATCAAGCGCAATTAATTCACAATAAGTTGGTTAACTATTATAAAGAATTGGGTTATTACCTAATCTTTGTGCCTTTTGGTCCCGTAGAAAAAAGGGCAGAATACATCATTAGAAGTTTAGCAAAACATTCATAATTGAAGCGGCCGGTCGATATATTACAAAAATATTGGGCTTATGAGGATTTTAGACCGCCACAAGCCGAAATTATCGACAAAGTTTTACAAAAGAAAGATGTCATTGCCGTCTTGCCAACCGGTAGTGGTAAATCCGTTATTTATCAAGTGGCAGGATTGGCACAACAAGGTTTAACGATCGTGATTTCTCCTTTAATTGCCTTGATGGAGGATCAAATAAACGCCTTGAACCAAAAAGGTATAAAGGCAATTGCGTTAAGTGGAAGTTTGCCGTTTAGTGAACTGGAACGTTTGCTCGATAATGCCGCTTACGGACAAACCAAATTTTTATATTTGTCGCCTGAGAGATTACAAAATTCTTTTGTTCAAAAGCGATTGTTACAGATGCCCATAAACCTGATTGCCGTGGATGAAGCACATTGTATCTCGGAATGGGGACACGATTTTAGGCCTTCTTATTTAAAGATATCCATCCTAAGAGAGCTGATGCCGGATGTTCCGGTTTTGGCACTGACTGCAACGGCAAAATCAAGGGTTGTTGATGATATTAACAATTATTTAAAACTTGACAAACCGGAATTGTTTAAACAGTCCGTTTTTAGGAATAATATAGCTTATCAAGTCTTAAAAACCCAAAATAAAATTGGTTTGATTGGCGAATTGTTGTCAAAAAAAGCAACAGCTATCGTGTATGTACGAACGCGCAAGCGTACTTATCAATTTGCTGAAATACTGTCGCAGCAGGGATTTAAAACCGGATATTTTCACGGGGGAATGTCTTTTGAGCAAAAACAAAAAAGTTTAAACGATTGGTTGCAAGATAAGACCAAAGTCATGTTTGCCACCAATGCATTTGGAATGGGCATTGACAAGCCGGATGTTCGGCACGTATTTCATATAGATTTGCCTGGTTCGTTAGAAAATTACGTGCAAGAGTCGGGGAGAGCCGGACGAGATGGAAATGCCTCAAAAGCAAGTATCCTTATCAATGCGACGGATATAGATTCTTTTGAACAAAATTATTTAAAAAAAGTACCTGAAATTGATGAAGTTTATCAAGTTCTTAGTCATTTGTACAATCAGTTTCACATTGCGGAAGGCGAAGGAAAACTTGCCGTAAAATCACTAGATTTTGCTGCTTTTTGTACCCGTTTTAAACTCGATGCCATCAAAACTTATCAAGCTTTACAAATTTTAGATAGCGAGGAGATGATTGCGCTCAATCAGACCCAAAATTATTTTGCCAGTGTGAAAATTATCTATAAACAGTCATCTTTGCGTCGATACATTGAGCACAAACAACTGGGATATCATTTGCTGAATTTTTTTGTAAGAAGTTACACCGATATTTTTTATCTGCCAACGCCTATCAAAATGAAAGAAATTGCCAATCGGTTTTCAATTACCAAAAAAGATTTGCATCAATTATTGTTGACTTTGCAAGAAAGAGGTGTTATTGAATACCAACCCGAAGGGGAAGACTTTAGTATTACTTTTTTGGTCAATAGAGATGACAAAGCATTCAAATTTAGAAGTAAATACCTTAAAAAAAGGATTGAATTTAAAAAAGATCAGTTAAAACATGTTTTAGCTTATGTGTTGAATGATAAAATGTGCAGGGCAAACTTTCTAGCAAAATATTTTGAAGAAAAACCCGATAGCGATTGTGGTATTTGTGATGTTTGTATTAATAAATTCTCTCGTGTGAAAGAAGAAGATATTCGTAAAGATATTTTAAAAAGACTGGCTATAAATTGCTTGTCTAAACAAGAAATTCAAAAAGAATATCCTATTAAAATTGATGCAATATTGGATGAATTGATGGAACAAAACCTAGTTGCGATGAATAATCAACTTAAATATTGTTTGTAAAAATAGATTTAAAAAATGCTTGTAATATTTTATAATTATTAGATTGTTATTCCTTATTTTTATACTTTTACATCATTAAAAAAACTCTATGAAATCTGCTGTATTCCAAGTTTCATTATGGCGACGATGTATTCAGTTTGTATCTGAAGCAATTTCACCTTTTATATAAAACACATTATAATCTATGAAAATTTTTATCAAACGTTTATTAGTTGTATTAGGAAGACTGAGTATTTTATTTATTATTTATCAATTTCTGAGAGTGCTTTTCTTTTTGTACAATAAACATCATTTTACGGAAGTTGGTTTTTCTGACATGTTAAGAATGATGCATGGCGGCTTGCAGTTTGATTTGACCGGTTTACTATATCTAAATTTGCTATACATTATACTATATCTTTTACCTTTAAAATTTGCTGAGAATAATCTTTACAGAAAAATTTTGTTTTGGCTGTTTATTTTAACCAATGGTTTGGGTATTGCTTTTGACATCGGTGATATTTTTTATTTTGATTATGTCTTAAAAAGGAGTACTGTTGAAATTTTTATGTTTGCCGGCGAAAAAAATATCGGTTTATTGGCTTGGCAATTTCTGAAAGATTTTTGGTGGGGATTTATAGTATTCTTTATATTGATGTATCTCATTAATAAATGGTATAAACAATTCAAAGATCCCATATATGAAGGTCGCTACCCGATTATTACTTATTTATCAGGACTTGTTGTTTTGCTAATTACTTTATATTTTTCAATAGTTGGTATAAGAGGTGGATTTACACGAGCCACGAGGCCTATCAATATGAATAATGCAGGGGCTTACATAAATAAATCTCTGGAAATGTCTATTGTGCTAAATACGCCGTTTACCATTATCAGGACACTTAAAAAACAAGCTTTTAAACCGGTACATTATTTTAGTGATGAGGAAGTTGCCAAAATCTTTAATCCTGTGAAAGATTTTAAAGCGGATACCATCATGACCCAAAAAAATGTCGTGATTATTATCGTAGAGAGTTTTGCCAAAGAGTATACAGGTTTATTAAACAAGGACATTAAGGATTACAAAGGATATACACCATTTTTAGATAGCCTGATGCTACAAAGTCATACATTTGCCAATGCTTACGCAAATGGACGAAAATCAATTGATGCGATGCCATCGGTCTTGACTTCTATTCCTTCATTGGTGCAACCTTATATTATATCACCTTATGGCACTAATAAGTTAAATGGCTTGGGAAAAATACTTAAACAAAGAGGTTATAAATCAGCTTTTTTTCATGGGGCGCCTAATGGCTCAATGGGATTTGATGCTTTTGTGCATTTAGCCGGTTATGATGAATATTACGGTATGAATGAGTATGGCAATAAAGCCGATTTTGACGGTTATTGGGGTATCCCCGACGATAAGTTTTTGCAATATATGGCCAAGACTTTGGATACTTTTAAACAACCTTTTGTTTCTACGGTGTTTACTTTATCCTCACATCATCCATTTAAATTGCCTCCGGGTTATAAAGGTAAATTTAAAGGTGGTCCGCTACCCATACATAAAGTGGTTCAATATATGGATTATTCTATGAAACATTTTTTTGAAACAGCCTCTAAAATGCCATGGTTTAAAAATACCATTTTTATCATTACGGCAGACCATTGTAACCAGAGTTATTTGCCGGAATATAATTCGACAGTTGGACGTTATGCCATTCCAATAATATTTTACGAACCCAACAATGAAAAAAACAAATTGTTAGATAGCACTTTGACACAACAAGCTGATATTATCCCTCGATTATTAAGACGCTTAGATTATACCGGTAAAATTTTGAGTTTTGGTAATGATCCAAAAAACGAAAAACACCCTTTTGTAGTTAATTATAATAATGGGACATGGGATTTTATGCAAGATCAATGGCTCCTACAGTTTAGAGATAACAAAACGATTGGTTTATATAATTACTTAGAAGACAGAATTTTAAAAAACAATTTGATTCATCAAACACCTATTGACATAAAGCCTTTGGAAAACAGGCTGAAAGCTTTTATACAGCAATACAAAAACAGGCTCATAAAAAACAAATTGACCCCTGACAATTAATTTTTGTATAGATTATTACAATTTATCGAATGTTTTCCAAAAATCAGGAAAGGATTTGGCAACAACATCCTTATCGAGTATTTTGATAGGATGAATTTTTTGAAGTATGGAAAAAGCCATTGCCATTCGGTGGTCGTTATACGTATCGATACTGACATTTTTTGTAAGCAAATCCGGCGGCGTCATTTGTAAGCTGTCATCAGTAATGATTACCGAGGCACCCAGTTTTTCCATTTCATTTTTTAGGGCTTGTAGTCGGTCGGTTTCCTTGATTCTAAGGGTTTGCAATCCGGTTAGTTTACAAGGAATTTTGAGTGCCAGACACAAAACAGCAAAGGTTTGCGCTAAATCGGGTTGTGCAAGCAAATTCATTTCAATTTCAGTAGGTAAAGTGAAATCCGTCGTGACGGAAATTTCCAATTTTCCATGCGGCAAAAACTTAGTAGCAATGCCAAATTTTTCAAACAATTTGACCAAATAGGCATCGCCTTGCAGACTATCTTTTTCTAGAAATTGTAGCTGTATTTTTCGGTCTCTTAAAACGGTCAAAGCGCCATAAAAATAAGAAGCGGCACTCCAATCGCTTTCTATGGTATAGACAAGCGCATCTACTTGTTTTTTAGGTGTAATTTCTATGGTGTTTTGATGCATTCTTACCGGAATATCCAAATGTTTTAGCAAATTTAAAGTCATATATACATAAGGCATCGAAACGCTTTTTCCTTTTAAGTTTATGTTTAATCTTTTGGGCAATTTTGGGGCAATCAACATCAAAGCAGAAATATATTGGCTGCTTATACCACTATCTACTTCGATATAATTTTTTTCAATTTTTTTTCCGGTAATTCTTAAGGGTGGAAAGCCGATTTTATCCTCGTATGCTATATCAGCACCTAATGTTTTTAAGGCATCTACCAATATTTTAATGGGACGTTGACGCATCCGCTCCGAACCATCCAGAATAAAACTTTTTCCTTCTTGAATCGACAGGAATGCCGTTAGAAAACGCATAGCTGTACCGGCATGTCCAATGTTTATGTTCAGATGATTGTCCTTGGAAGTAGCAAGTTGTTGCAAGGCATCTTTTAGTACCATACTGTCTATAGCGCTTGAAACATTTTCCAATTTGATATTTGGAAAAATTGCTTGTAAAATCAGTAATCTGTTGGTGATACTTTTAGAGCCGGGGAGCATAGCGGTTTTCAATACGTTATTGTTCATATTAAAATTATTAGACTTGGTGTATATTTGCTTTAAACGTTCTATTATTTATATTATACTTCAATGCCAAATATTTGTTTTATAGCCATCGAGATTAAATATGATAATATAGCAACCCCTAAGGAAATGGAAGCCATTAATACAAATCGATTTTTAAATTTGATGTTTTTTGCAACAGAAATATAATAAGTATAAACAGCTATAATCAAAATAGTGAGCAGTAACATTCCTAACAGCGCATAATAAGGATTTGAAAAAAGAAAATAGGGGCTTACCAAAATGAAAACTGTTATAATATACGAAAGTCCGGTGTAAACTGCAGCAATTTTTGGATTCATATTTTTATCTTCATCTGCATTTTCAAGGGATGATAAATAACCTGAAGCTGCCATCGAAAGAGATGCTGCAAATCCCATTATGAGACCTGTAAAACCAACAATTTTGTTATTGGGAAAAGCAAAAGTTAATCCGGCAAGTGTACCGGTTAATTCTACCAAAGCATCGTTTAAACCCAAAACGACAGCACCGGCATAATTAAGCCTTGTGTCGTTGAGCATACTTATAAGTTTTTGTTCATGAATTAATTCATCCTCCTCAATCTGTTTGGCCTCAGGAAATTCTTTGATTATTTTATTATAGAAATCACTGTCTGCTTTTTCATCATCTTCCATTTTCCGTAAGGCAAAGGATAAACCAAATAATTTTGCCAGAAGAATAAATCTATTAATTTTTGACTTGTTGGGTTTTAAAGAAATGTTATTTATTTTTTTCCAAAAATTATAATGTTTTAGCTCTTCACTTGCAATATTATTGAGAATTTTTTTATTCTTTTCGTTTTTGGCAAGTTTGGCAAGTTTTTTATAGATATAATATGAATCTATTTCATCTTGCTGTTGTTTGATAAATAATTCTTTTGACATTACTTTTTCTTTTTATAAAAAACAAATATACAATTCTTATGAAATCAGTTAATGAATTCCATAAAAAAAGCGCTGTTTGATTAGAACAACGCTTTCATTAATTATATAGAGTGCTTTTACAATCACTTTTTTAAAAAATGCCTAAGAATCTTTTTCTTTTTTTCTTATTTGCTTTGGGTTTAGGGTCGTTTTTATGAGATACAATCGTCAACTCTTTCATAATGTGGTCAGAATGCGCATACTTGTCAATCATGAAGAGTACGGCATTATCTTTTACGGTAATACTTCTGGATACTTCAGGACGGAAATAAACATCTTCCATCAGACCTTCCCAAACGCCATCAAATGCCAATCCTATATGTTCACCTCTTGCGTTAAACACAGGGCTTCCTGAGTTACCGCCGGTAATGTGGTTGGTCGATAAGAAATCAATGACCAATTTGCCATCGGGACTTGCATATTTTCCATAGTCTTTTGCTTTTGCCATGGCGACTAAATCTTTAGGTAAGTCAAATTCCAGATCACCGGGTTTGTATTTTTCCAACACGCCATACATATGAGAGAATGGTTTGTAAAATACGGCATCTCTGGGTTCATAACCTTTAACTTTTCCATAAGCGACACGCATGGTAAAGTTTGCATCCGGATAAAATGGTCTGTCGTTGAATACTTTCATTTGCGCTTTCATATATTTGCTCATCAAATCATTAATTTTCGTATTGATTTGGTTAATGGGATTAGATAGTTTTTCATCCGTCCATTTTTGTTGGGCAATCATCAAAATGTAAGCAGGATCTTTTTCTAAGCTTTCTGAAAATTCCTTATAAGTTTTCATGCCAAATAACTTGTCGAGTCCTTCTTTACCGGCCAACATAGATTGGTCATAAAGACTATTTGCCAATTCCTTGGGAGATTGTTTAGCCAAAGCGGTTTGCAATTCGGGGCTTACATATTTTTTATCGACATTTTTTACATAAAAATTGACTAAAGCAGCAAATATATCCTTATCGGTTTGTTGGTCATAATCTTTCATAATATGATCCAAAATATACTTTTCATATAGTTTCTTGACAGGCTCTCCGCTGGGCGTTTTATAGTTAAAAAACATATCGCCACCCTTAGCTTTTGCATCATCTTTTAGTTGCTTGGCTATGCCTACAATATTGGGTAAATCTAGATTTCTACCAAAAATTTCGGAATTATATACTTGATTAACAGTATAGGGTTTTAGTTGTGCATACAATTCTTTTAATTGAGGAAGCACATTTCCGTATTTTGCTTTTAACGCTGGATTTGCGTTGATGCGTTTGGTAAATTCTGCTTCGTATTTTTGCTTGGCTTCAACGGCGTGGAATTTTTTCAGACCACGACTTTCACCTATAAAAAATTTCCAATAGTTTGCCAAACCTGCATGTTTTGAAGCTAGTTTAAGTTTCATAGCGGGATCGGCAGCCATTTTTTTATCCATAATTCCTAAAGAGATTTCCCGTACAGCTACATGAGCCGGATCGTTCAAATCTTGTTTTTGTGCAACGGCATAAGAAGTTAAATATTCAGTCGTTCTGCCGGGGAAACCAACGACCATTGTAAAGTCATCTTCTTTTAAATCATCGAGATTGATTTTGAACCATTTTTTTGGTTTATAAGGTTTATTGTCTTTAGAATACATTGCAGGTTCATTCTTGTCGTTTGCGTAGATTCTAAAGATGGAAAAATCAATCGTGTGACGTGGCCACATCCAGTTATCGGTATCACCACCAAATTTTCCCAAGCTTGCAGGCGGTGTTCCTACGAGACGAATATCATAAAAAGTGGTTCGTTTGATCATAAAATACTTATTTCCTTTAAAGAAAGGTTTAATTTTGATGTTATGAAACTTGTCTTGAGGAGTGCTTTTTTTAAGTTTATTGATATTCTTATCGACTATGGTTTGACGTTCTTTTGCTGATGTCTGATCGGTAACACCGGCCAAAATTTGATCGGTAACATCGACCATATCATCTATAAATGTAATGGTAAGTCCTTCAGCAGGTAATTCTTCTTCAAAAGATTTAGCCCAAAAACCATTTTCTAGATAATTGTGTTCAATAGTTGATAATTTTTGGATGGCATCATACCCACAGTGGTGGTTGGTAAAAACCAAAGCTTTGTCTGACATGATTTCGGCGGTACACCCATTGCCAAGTTGAACAACACCATCTTTAATACTTGCTTGGTCTTGACTCCAAATATCTTCGGCGGTCAATTTTAAGCCCATATTTTGCATATCGTCTTCTACCTGTTTGATGGTATTAGGCATCCACATACCGCCTTCACCTTTTTGGGCAAATACGCTAATGCTTATAAATAATAAAAATAATAAACTGATTTTCTTCATTTGTATTTTGTTTTAAAAAATTTTAACAAAAATAAAGAAATTCCACATTATTTAAGGCAGATTTAACCTTTTATTATGAAAAAATCAAGAATGGGTGTTTTTTGACACGAAATAAAATAATTATCCGGCTATTTTCTTCGAATAATAATATGTTGAAAAAAATTCTTTTATGGTTTTAATTAAAAATGACAAAATCACAATGAACAACAGATTTTTATCATTATATTTGTCTCGTTTTCAAAAAATCACATTAAAAAAAATTATATTATGAGTAAAAAATCCAAAATAATATGGACCAAAGTAGATGAAGCACCTGCTTTGGCTACCTACTCCTTACTACCCATTATGAATGCTTTTGCTAAGGCTGCAGATGTAGAAATCGAAACCAAAGATATTTCTTTAGCCGGTAGAACCATAGCCAATTTTCCCGATTATTTAAAAGAGGAACAACGTCAACCCGATGATTTGGAGGCACTTGGAGAATTGACCTTTAAACCTGAAGCAAATATCATTAAATTGCCCAACATCAGTGCTTCCATTCCACAATTGCAAGCTGCAATTAAAGAATTGCAAGAAAAGGGCTATGACATTCCCGATTTTCCCGAAGAACCCAAAACAGATGAAGAAAAAGCATTGCGCCAACGATTTGCAAAATTATTGGGAAGTGCTGTTAATCCCGTTTTGCGTCAAGGAAATTCGGACAGAAGGGCAGCAGAATCCGTAAAGAAATTTGCACAAAAAAATCCGCATAGGATGATGAAAGCCTACCCAAGCGATTCTAAATCACATGTGGCTTATATGCAAGGAGATGATTTCTTTGGCAATGAAAAATCCGTTATTTTAGACAAGGACACCAAGTTTAGTATCGTTCTAAAAACGAAGGATGGTAAAAAAATAGTTTTAAAAGATGGTTTGCAAGGATTAAAAGGTGAAGTTTTGGACGGAACTTTTATGAGCAAAAAAGCTTTGCGTAAGTTTTATGCAGCGGAAATAGACAAAGCAAGAGATGAAGGTCTATTGTTATCATTACATCTTAAAGCTACCATGATGAAGGTTTCAGATCCGATTATGTTTGGACACGCCGTAGAGGTGTATTTTAAAGATGTATTGGAAAAACATGCAGCAGATTTAGAAAAAATCGGTTTTAATCCCAATAACGGTTTACAAGATTTATACGACCGATTGCCTAAACTTCCAAAAGAAAAACAGCAGGAAATATTGGCTGATATAGAAGCTGAATACAAAAAACGCCCCGATTTGGCCATGGTTGATAGTGATAATGGTATCACCAATTTACATGTGCCTAACAAAGTGATTATTGATGCCTCCATGCCTGTTGTAATTAGAGATGGCGGTAAAATGTGGAATCCTGCCGGTCAGCTACAAGATACCAAAGCGCTTATTCCTGATAGAACCTACGCAACCTTCTATCAAGTTGTTTTTGAAGATGCTAAGAAAAATGGCGCATTTGATCCTGCTACGATGGGAACGGTCCAAAATGTGGGCTTGATGGCACAAAAAGCTGAAGAATACGGTTCGCATCCCACTACTTTTGAAATTCCGGAAGATGGTATAGTAGAAGTGCTAGATGAAAATAATAATGTATTAATGGACTTCAAAGTAGAGAAAGGTGATATCTGGCGTATGTCAAGAGCCAAAGATATTCCTATTCAAGACTGGGTAAAATTGGCCGTAAACAGAGCAAAAGCGACCGGATATCCTACCATATTTTGGTTGGACAAAGCACGTGGACACGATCGTGCAATGATTCAAAAAGTTGAAAAATATTTAAAAGATTACGATACCAACGGCTTAGATATTCGTATAATGGCGCCGGATGATGCGATGAGATTTAGTCTGGAACGCGTGCGAAAAGGCGAACATACGATCTCGGTTACAGGAAACGTGCTACGTGATTATCTAACCGATTTGTTCCCGATATTAGAATTGGGTACCAGTGCTAGAATGTTATCCATTGTACCATTGATTGCCGGAGGTGGTTTGTTTGAAACAGGCGCCGGCGGTTCTGCCCCCAAACATGTTGAACAGTTTGTAAAAGAAGGGCATTTGCGTTGGGATTCACTAGGAGAATTTTTGGCTTTTATGTCTTCTCTGGAATTTTTAGGCAATAAATATGACAATCAAAAAGCTCTTGTTTTATCTAAAACTTTGGATAAATCCATTGGTGATTATCTTGAAAACCAGAAAAATCCCGGACGAAAAGTCGGGCAATTGGACAATCGAGGTTCTCATTTTTATATGGCTTTATATTGGGCAAATGCTTTGGCACAACAAAACGATGATGCTTCATTAAAGTCTATGTTTAGTGCTGTAGCAGACGATATGAATAAAAATGAAGATAAGATCGTTGCCGAAATAGCTGATTCTGAAGGGAAACCGGTTGATATGGGCGGATACTATCTCCCGGATGATTCTATGACAGAAAAAGCAATGAGACCTAGTAAAACTTTGAATACAATTATCGATAATATTTAAGTTTGCTTAAGATATATTCTTTACATTTATAAAAAAGATGCAAAATTATTGCATCTTTTTTTATTTATAGATAAGCATTTATGTTTTTTTATAAAAAAAT
>JANTGO010000014.1 GCA_024763015.1 Flavobacteriaceae bacterium | reverse complement strand
GAAACAATTCCTATTTCAGAGGTAAGTTTAGCTGCTGATAAGGCAATGTAAGATGCGGAACCGCCTAATACACGTCCCGATTCGCCAAAAGGGGTAATGATTTCATCAAAAGCGAGCGTGCCAACTACTAATATTTTAGTCATAAATATATTTTAATAATGCGAAATTAATCATTTTAAACAATATTTTATTAAGAAGTTTTCAAGCTTTATTAACATTTTTTTATCTGTTGACCAAGGCAATGCTAAAAACACCAAGACCCAACAGTAGCTTTATGATTAAGTAAAAAATACGATAATCTCCTTGATTTTTTGTTTTTATAAATAATAATAAGCCGGTAAAATAGGCAAGAATAAATAGATAAAAATAATATTGCATCCGGCCAATCATCTTGTTATGAATCAAAATGTAAATAGGCACAAATAATAACAAACTGATGGCAGCAATTACTTTTTTTCCATAGGATTCACCATAGATCACCGGAATTGTTTGATTGTCTTCGACCAAATCGCCTTTTAAGTTGACAAAATTTTTGATTAAATCTTTGAGCAAAAGGACCAAAAACAAAAAGACAGCATGCCAAAAAATGAACCAATTAAATTTCTTAAAAAATAAGAAAATGGCAAAAAATGGTAGAATACTCAAAAAGGACGACATCAGATTTCCTACAAATAAGTAAGATTGTATTTTGTGCGAATAAATCCAAATCAAGAAAATAAAAATACTAAAAAACATGGCAGCTCTAAAAGATATAAACCAAGCCAAGATGACGGCTAAAAAATTAAGTGCAAAGTAAAGGTATAAGCGTTTTTTTAGATTCAATTGCTGTTCGAGAATTGTTTTCTTAGGTCGGTTAATTAAATCTTTTTTGTAATCATAAAAACTGTTGATAATATAGCCCGAAGCAATAGAAATAGTAGTGGAAAGCATCAATAAAACAAAATATTTGTCAAATAACAATTGTTTAAAAGTAGTTTCAGGAACAAAAATATAACGCGAGGTAATAAAAAAGGCAAAAATGATTAGCAAAATATTTTGCACCCGAACCAAGGCAAAAAAGCTAAGTAACTGCTTAAAAATGCCGGAGGTATTATTCATGATTTTTAGTGTTTTGCTAAAAACGGTAAACGATTTGTAGTTTGTAGTCTTTGAGTTGTTCTTTTACTTTTTCAAAATCTTCTGCAAAGCCCAAAATATAGCCGCCACCTCCTGATCCACATAGTTTTAGATAATAATCATCGGTAGCAATACCATTTTTCCAAATCCCTCTCATATGTATGGGAATCATGGGTTTAAAATGATGGTATGCCGTTTTTGACAAGTGTTTTAAATTACCAAAAAGCCCTTGAATATCTCCTTGCAAAAAATCGGCGACACAAGCATCGGTGTATTTAATAAATTCGGTTTTTAAAGTATTTCTAAAACCTTCATTTTTCATTTTATTCATAAATATTTCAACCATATCACCGGTTTCGCCTACTTGTTCGGAGTCGATTAAGAACACAGCGCCTTTTCCTTCTTTTTGAGAAGGCAATCCCGTGGGTTCAATATTTTGAGGCGATTGAATTAACAAAGGAATACTCAAATAACTGTTTAAAGGGTCCAAACCCGAACTTTTTCCGTGAAAAAAACTTTCCATTAAAGCAAAAACTTCTTTGAGTTTTAATAATTTATCGCGTGTTAGATTTTCAAGAACCGTAACTTTTTCTCTTGCATAACGTTCGTATATTGAAGCGACTAAAGCACCGGAACTTCCTACGCCGTAACCTTCGGGAATGTTTGATTTAAAATATAAACCCTCAGCCAAATCTTGTTCAAATTGATTTAAATCCAAATCTAATAAATCGGGATTTGCTTCTTCTTGTTCTTTTAAATAGCTATAAAATTTTTTAATTTTTTGATTAGAATCAGCAACAGATATGTCGCTTGTATTCCCCAATTGCAATCCACCCTCATAATGATTGTACGGGATTGCCAATCCTTTGGAATCTTTGATGATTCCATATTCTCCAAACAATAAAATTTTTGCGTAAAAAAGCGGTCCTTTTTTCATGTAAATAATTATGGTCTATATAAATAGATGTATTATAAGACACAAAATTACATCTTTTTTGCATACAAACACACAAGTAAGATCATATTTTGAAATAAATACCTGATATTTTAAGTGAAATAATTATACAAAAAAGAACATTTTACATATTTTTAAAATTAATAGACTGTACATTTGTTCTTGAAAAATTGTTAAAAATTGAACAGAATTAAAGCATATTATTCATAGTATTTTTGGATAAATATGCCGCAATTTTAAAAAGTTTATAAAAAAATGAATGAAAATAAATTAAAAAAGCAGGCGCTTAAATATCATATGGAGCCTCGCCCGGGAAAAATAGAAGTAATTCCCACTACTAAACACAGCACACAACGCGATTTGTCCCTAGCATATACACCCGGCGTAGCGCAGCCCTGTCTAGAAATCGAAAAGAATCCGGAGGATGCCTATAAATACACTGATAAAGGTAACTTAGTAGCTGTTATTTCCAATGGGACAGCTGTTTTAGGTTTGGGTGATATTGGTGCAGTTGCCGGAAAACCAGTTATGGAAGGCAAGGGATTGTTATTTAAAATATTTGCAGATATCGATGTGTTTGATATTGAAGTTGATGAAAAAAACATCGATGATTTTGTAAAAACAGTAAAAGCTATTGCGCCTACATTTGGGGGAATTAATTTAGAAGACATCAAGGCGCCTGAATGTTTTGAGATAGAGAATAAACTCAAAAAAGCCCTTGATATTCCTGTGATGCACGATGACCAACACGGAACGGCCATCATTACCGGTGCCGGACTGATTAATGCAATTGAATTGGCAGGAAAGGATATTAAAGACATCAAATTATTTGTAAGTGGTGCCGGAGCGGCAGCCTGTGCTTGCACCAAGATGTATGTGCAATTGGGAGTAGACATTAACAATATTATCATGGCAGATGTCAATGGTATTTTGACCAAGGACAGAACGGATTTGAGTCCTGTAAACAAAGTTTTTGCTACAGATAAAAACATCAAAACAATGGCGGAAGGTATCAAGGGTGCTGATGTTTTCTTAGGACTTTCTGCCGGTGGGGTATTAAAGCCTGAAATGTTAAAAACAATGGCAAAAAATCCTATTGTTTTTGCCATGGCAAATCCTTTTCCGGAAATTACGTATGAAGATGCGATGGCAACGCGTGATGACCTTATCTTTGCAACCGGACGCTCTGATTATCCAAATCAAATAAATAATGTGCTGGGATTTCCATACATTTTTAGAGGCGCTTTAGACGTTAGAGCTACTGCTATTAATGAAGAGATGAAAATGGCTGCAGTTTATGCCATAGCGGCATTGGCAAAAGAACCTGTTCCCGACTTGGTAAAAAAAGCTTATAACAATCCGGATATGTCTTTTGGTAGAGAGTATATTGTACCTATTCCATTAGATCCAAGATTGATTGAATTTATTCCGCCGGCAGTAGCCAAGGCAGCGATTGATTCGGGTGTTGCTCGTAGAAAAATTACAGATTGGGATGCCTACAAAGAAGAGTTGTTAGAACGCATGGGTATAGGTCATACTATTATGCGTGGTATGATAGCTAAAGCCAAAACACATCCTAAAAAAGTTGTCTTTAGCGATGCGCACAACATAAATATTTTGCAAGCGGCCCGTATTATCAAAGATGAATTGATAGGTTATCCGATTTTAGTCGGTAATGTCAAGCGTATTAATAAGTTGGCAAAAGAACACAATATTGATATCTCCGATATAGAAATTTTGGATAATCTAAGCGACAAAACAAAAGAAAGAAGAATAAAATATGCTAAGTTGTTTTTTGAAAAACGTTTTAGAAGTGGTATTTCAATGATTGGTGCTGAAAGATTGATGCTCGATAAAAATCATTTTGGCGTGGCCATGGTAGCATCCGGAGATGCAGATGCTATGATTTCCGGTATTACTTCACCCTACGCCGATGTGATTAGGCCTGCTCTGCAAATCATAGGAAAACGTGATGAGGTGAATAAGATTGCCGCTATGTATTTGCTTCGTACCAAAAAAGGGCCTTATTTCTTTGCTGATACCAGTATCAATGTACAACCAACGGCAGAAGATTTGGTCGATATATCTTTGCTAACACACGAAAAAGTATCCGAATTTGGTGTTAAACCGGTTATGGCTATGTTGTCATATTCCAACTTTGGTTCTGCAAAAAGTGAATCGGCAAAAAAAACAAAAAAAGCCGTCAAAATTCTGCATGAAGCCTACCCCGATATTTTAATCGATGGCGAAATGCAAGCCAATTTTGCCTTGAACAAAGAATTAAGAATGGGTAGATATCCGTTTTCCACTTTAAAAAACAAGGATGTAAATACCCTTATATTTCCGGATTTAACCTCCGGAAATATCGCCTATAAGATTATGCAAGAGATAGGTTCGAGTGATGCTATTGGACCTATTGTGATGGGATTAAAAAAACCGATTCATGTTTTACAGTTGTCTAGTTCGGTCAAAGAGATAGTGGATATGGCAACCATTGCAGTTGTCGATGCCATAAATCAGCAAAATAGATAGAAATTATTTCTATTTATAACAATTTTTACCAATATATATGATAAATCATTTTTATAGATATTTTAATTTGTAATTTTACGTCTTGAAATAAATATGAATCCAAGTTATTAATAATAAAATAATAAGTATGGCTAGTTTTACCAAACAAGATGCGCTGGAATACCACGCAAAGGGAAGACCCGGAAAAATCCAAGTAATTCCCACCAAACCTTATAGTACACAAAGAGATTTATCATTGGCATACTCGCCCGGTGTGGCAGAGCCTTGTCTTGAAATAGAAGAAAATCCCGAAGATGCCTACAAATATACCGCTAAAGGCAATTTGGTTGCCGTTATTTCTAATGGTACTGCCGTTTTAGGCCTGGGAAATTTAGGCGCACTGGCTAGTAAGCCTGTAATGGAAGGAAAAGGATTGTTATTTAAAATATTTTCGGATATAGATGTTTTTGATATCGAAGTAAACACAACCGATATTGATAAATTTGTAGAAACGGTTATTGAGATTGCTCCTACATTTGGGGGTATAAACCTAGAGGATATCAAAGCCCCTGAATGTTTTGAAATAGAAAGACGTGTAAAAGAGGCACTTGACATCCCTGTTATGCACGATGATCAACACGGAACCGCAATTATTTCTGCAGCCGGCTTGGTGAGCGCTTTGGATCTTACCGGAAAAGATATTTCAAAAATAAAACTGGTTGTCAGTGGTGCGGGCGCTTCAGCATCGGCTTGTACCAGATTGTATATGGCGCTTGGTGTCAAAAGAGAAAACATCATAATGTGCGATAGCAAGGGGACTCTCAATCCTAGAAGAACCGATTTGAATGAGTCTAAAAAAGAATTTGTAACAGATACCGATGCTGATACTTTAGAAGAAGCACTCAAAGGGGCAGATTTTTTCTTAGGACTATCGGTCAAAGGTGCAATGACCAAAGAGATGTTGAAATCTATGGCACCTCATCCTGTGGTATTTGCTATGGCGAATCCTGATCCGGAGATTTCTTATGAAGATGCGATGGCCACGCGTGACGATCTTATCTTTGCTACGGGCAGGTCTGACCATCCCAACCAAATAAATAATGTTTTAGGTTTTCCATTTATCTTTAGAGGTGCTTTGGATGTAAGGGCTACCGCTATTAACGAAGAAATGAAACTGGCAGCTGTGTACGCACTGGCAGCACTTGCCAAAGAACCTGTGCCGGATGTGGTAAAAAAAGCTTATAATAATCCGGAAATGTCTTATGGCAAAGAATATATCGTTCCCACGCCTTTAGACCCTAGATTGATTGAATTTGTACCACCGGCAGTTGCCAAAGCTGCTATGGATTCGGGTGTGGCACGTGTCAAAGAAATGGATTGGGATAAATACAAAGAACAATTGCGTGAACGTATGGGTATTGACCATGCTATTATGCGTTCGATGACCATAAAAGCCAAAAACAATCCGAAACGTGTATTGTTTAGCGATGCCAATAATCTTAAAGTATTACAAGCCGCTCGCATCGTGAAAGATGAAGGAATAGGTATTCCTATTTTATTAGGAAAAGAAGGAAGTATTAATAAATTGGCCAAGGAAAACAATATCGACATATCCGATTTGGAATTGGTGGACAGTATCAGTTCGGATAACGAGCAAAAAAGAAAGGAATTTGCAGAGATTTTATATGAAAAAAGAAAAAGACGCGGCATTTCCAGAGTAAAAGCACAACGAATGATGTACGATCGCAACTATTTTGGTGTAGCAATGGTTGAGACTGGTGAGGTGGATGCTATGATATCAGGTGCCACTACCAATTACACTGATGTAATTCGCCCTGCCCTTCAAATTATTGGAAAACGTGATGATGTAAATAGAATTGCCGGAATGTACATTATGAATACCAAAAAAGGCCCTTACTTTTTTGCTGATACTACGGTAAATATGAAGCCTACGGCTGAGGACTTAATGGATGTTGCGGTGTTGACCAACGAAAAAGTAAGAGAATTTGGTGTTGACCCTGTTATGGCGATGCTCAATTACTCTAATTTTGGTTCTACCGATGGTGATTCTACCCAAAGAATTATGAAATCTATCGAAATGTTGCACAAAAACCGTCCGGATATTATGATCGATGGGGAGATGCAAGCCAATTTTGCCCTTAATAAAGAATTACGTGTTGCAAGATATCCTTTTTCAAAACTTGGCAATAGAGATGTGAATACATTAATTTTCCCTAATTTAAGTTCAGGAAATATCGCCTATAAACTATTGCAAGAGATAGGTTCGTCAGAAGCGATTGGTCCTATCTTAATGGGATTAAAAAAACCGGTTCACGTATTGCAATTGGCAAGTTCCGTTAGAGAAATTGTAGATATGGCAACGATTGCCGTTGTCGATGCACAACAATTATAATTGTTGACTAAATTTTATCACAGTAGCGCTGCAAGGACTTGCGGCGCTATTTATATATATATTGGATATTATTTTTTTACTGCTCGTTAATTTTCTCAACGAAATAGCAAATTTTTGAAAATGTATAAAGAATGCTTACTTTAGCCAAAAACTTATTTTATGCATGATTTTGGATTTTGGTCGGTAATTCCTCCTATTTTGGCTATTGTTTTGGCTATTAGAACCAAACAAGTATATATTTCGCTTTTATTGGGCATTTGGATGAGTTGGTTGATAATAGATGGGGGCAATATTTTTTCAGGAACTTATGATGCGATCATGGCGCTGGTCGATGTGTTTAAAGACGCCGGAAATACCAAAACTATTATGTTTAGTGCTTTGGTGGGCGGTTTAATCATTTTGATACAAAAATCAGGAGGTGTACAGGGTTTTGTCGATTTTATGGACCGTAAACTTGGAGGTTTATCTAATGGAAACATCGATAAAAATAGAACAAAAATTCAGTTTTTTGCTTGGTTGACAGGGGTTATTATTTTTGTAGAAACCAGTATTTCGTCTTTAACGGTAGGAACGGTTTTCAGACCTATTTTTGACAAGCTCAAAATATCCAGAGAAAAATTGGCCTACATTGCTGATAGCAGTTCGGCGCCTACTTCGATATTAATTCCCTTTAATGCTTGGGGGGCATTTATCATGGGATTACTTCTGGCACAAGGTTATGACAAAGGTTTTATCGTCCTTTTTAAGTCGATGAAATACAATTTTTATCCGGTTTTAGCTTTGCTATTGGTCTTGGTGGTCATTTTTTTTAAATTTGATTTCGGCCCGATGCAAAAGGCAGAAAAAAGAGCGCATCAAGAAGGAAAAGTATTGGCTGACGGTGCCAAACCAATGATTTCAAAAGAACTGACACACGTAGAAGCCGTCAATAGCAAAAAAGCCAAAGCCTACAATATGATTTTACCTCTGGCAACTATGGTGCTAATGATGCCTACTACTTTGATTATTGATGGCTGGGTAAAGGCTACAGAAAAATTCGGTAGCCAGTTGTCGATAGATAAAATCATATTTGCCATAGGAAAAGGCTCTGGTTCTACTGCTGTATTAATGGCGGTATTAACAGCTATCTTTGTGGCGATGATACTATACAGAATACAAGGAATAGCCAAGATTACCGGTATGTTTGATTGGGTACTGAAAGGAATCTCTGAAATGATGCCTTTGGCACTTTTGATGATGTTGGCATTTGCGATAAGTCATGTGACAAAAGAATTGGGAACGGGCAATTATGTCGCTGGATTGTCCAAGGACTTTGTGTCGCCGGGCTTGGTGCCTTTTATCATATTTATAGTAGCGGCATTTATCGCTTTTTCTACCGGAACTTCTTGGGGAACTTTTGCCATTATGATACCGATTGCCGTGCAAATGGCACAACAATTAGATGTCAATCCGTATTTGACAATTGCAGCGGTATTAAGTGGCGGGGTCTTTGGCGACCATAGCTCACCTATTTCAGACACGACCATTATTTCTTCGATGGCATCAGCCTCTGACCACGTGGATCATGTCAAAACACAATTGCCTTATGCCTTGTTGGCAGGGAGTGTTTCCGCCTTGTTATTTTTAATTTTCGGGTTTATAAACGCTTAAAAATCAAAACTGAAAATGGCAGGTATTTACATTCATATTCCTTTTTGCAAGCAAGCTTGTTCCTATTGTGATTTCCATTTTTCGACTTCTCTCAAATATAAGGACGATATCATAAATGGTATTTTGCAGGAAATAGAAATCCGAAGTCCTAAATGGCAAGATTTGTCTTTTGACACCATCTATTTTGGAGGAGGCACACCTTCGATTGTAGATGTTTCGGACTTGGAAAAAATATTACAAAAACTGCATCAAAAATTTAAGATTGATTCGCAGGCAGAAATCACCTTGGAGGGCAATCCGGATGATTTTACGGCTAAGAAAACTAAAATATTTCAACAACTTGGGGTCAACCGTTTGAGTATCGGTATTCAGTCTTTTCATCAAGAAGATTTGACAAAGCTCAACCGGAGTCATAATGCGTTACAAGCAGAACGTGCTATAAAAACGGCGCAAGATATCGGATTTTCAAATATTACAATCGATTTAATCTATGGTATTCCGGGTTTAACCGATGACAAATGGGAACAAAATATACAGAAAGTACTTCAATTTAAGATTCCGCATATTTCGGCTTATGCCTTAACGGTGGAGAAAAAAACAGCCTTGGCACATCAAATAATCGAAGGAATTATGCCACCGGTTTCTCAAACCCAATCGGCAACACAATTTGAAATCTTGCGTGAGACATTAATCCGTAATAATTTTTTGCATTATGAAATTTCAAATTTTGGCAAAGCAAACTACATTTCAAAACACAACAGCAATTACTGGAAGAATGTACCTTATATCGGATTGGGACCTGGCGCACATTCTTATGACGGTACATATCGCCGGTGGAATATTGCCAATAATATAAAATATCTTAGAAATTTGAACAAGAATACATTCTATGAACAAGAAACACTATACAAAAAAGATATTTACAACGAACTATTGATGACCGGTTTGCGAACAATATGGGGCGTAGATTTAAATAAAATAGCATTATTAGGCACAGAATATACGCAGTATTTACAAATGCAAACCCAAAAGTATATCCAAGAAAACAAACTATATATAGCTGACAATCATTTGATTGCGAATTACAAGGACTGGTTTATGATTGAAGGGATTATTTCGGATTTGTTTTGGGTGCAGAAATGCGATTAATCGCCTCTCTACGGGTCGTATGGTGGTAGAGACGTTGCAACACAACATCTGCGCAGATGTAACATGTATACTGTAGTAGCCAAATTTCGTATTATTTTATCTCCAAAATTAAGTTGCAAATAAAATTATGTAAAAAAGAAAAAAAGTTCTATTTTTGCAAAAATTCTAATAAAAATATGACAAATAATATATTTAAGTTCTTGCTTTTGTCCGTATTATTTATAAATGTAGGCATTATTTCTGCACAACATGATGCTCATGGGGAAACAACTTCACACAACGAAGCCACGGTAGAAAAGAATGAAGAAGCAGGTCATGATGAAAAATTTAACCCTTCTGACTTAATTAATCACCACCTTTCGGATTCGCACGATTATAAATTTGACATACCTTTTTTTGAAACCACCTTTTATTTGCCCGTGATTTTATGGACAGATAATGGTTTAACTGTTTTTTCGTCAAGTGCCTTTAAAGGCGATGAGCATGGAGAAGTAGTCGTTACAAAGAATGGTCAAAAATTTGTTCGCATTCACGACATCATTGCATATGCCGATAAAGTGCCGGAACATGCCAAGCCCGAAGAAATTACTTTGTCGCAGCGTCCCTTGGATTTTTCCATCACTAAGAATGTATTGTCTATGTTCTTTACCTTTTTGATAATTCTTATACTATTAATGTATGTAAGAAAAGCTTATAACAAAAAAGGTGTTCCCAAAGGCATTGCCGGATTTTTAGAACCCTTGATTGTATTTATCAGAGACGATGTTGCCAAGGAAAACATCGGACCGAAATATCAAAAATTCGTTCCCTTTTTGTTGACGGTATTTTTCTTTATTTTGTTTAGTAATTTATTTGGATTAATTCCATTTTCACCATTTGGATATAACCTAACGGGTAATATTGTCGTTACCTTTGTTTTGGCTGTCATTGTGTTTATTATTACCAATGTCAATGGGAATAAATCATACTGGAAACATATTTTATGGCCTCCCGGTGTACCGGTTATTTTAAAGCCATTTATTGCTTTGATCGAGGTGTTGAGTATGTTTACCAAACCATTCGCTTTGATGATTCGTTTGTTCGCTAACATTTTTGCCGGACACACTATTATATTAACATTTATCACGCTAATTTTTGTATTTAAAAATTGGGGTGTACCATTTGCATCGGGTTTTGCTACGATATTTATGTATATCAGTGAATTGTTAGTTGCCTTTTTGCAAGCATATGTGTTTACGCTTTTATCGGCTATTTATTTTGGAATGGCCGTAAAAGAAGAAGCGCATTAATATTGAATACTAACGGTTGGAGGGACTGACAAGGGGTCAGTTGCTAAAAGCCATATTATTAACTATAAAACCATAAAGTTATGCCAGCATCATTAGGAGCAGGTATAGGAGCAGGATTAGCAGCCATCGGTGCCGGAATCGGTATCGGTAGAATTGGTGGTTCTTCATTAGAAGCATCAGCCAGACAACCTGAACTATACGGAAAACTATTTACTTTAATGATTGTTGCAGCCGCTTTGGTTGAAGGTGTTGCCTTCTTCGCAGTAGTTGTTGCTATGCAATCTAAGTAAAACAAAACTAAGGAAATCTTTAACGGTTGGTTAAAGATTTCCTTTAAAAAATTTTTTAAAAAAGAAATTATTAAAATATATTGATATGAATTTTTTTCATCCCGAAACATTAATCTTTTGGACAACCTTGTTCTTCTTATTGTTCTTTTTCTTGTTTTTAAAATTCGCTTGGAAACCTATTTTAAAAACGATCAACGAAAGAGAAAAATCGATTGAAGATGCCCTTGCAGAGGCCGATAAAGCCAAAAAAGAAATGGCACAGTTAAAAGCTGACAATCAAAAGATTCTTAATGAAGCCAGAGCGGAAAGAGATCAAATGCTTAAAGAGGCAAAAGAGCTTAAAAATCAGATTGTAAACAAAGCAAAAGAGGAAGCACAAGTAGAAGCCGGTAAGGAAATTGAAAAAGCCAAAGCACTTATCCAAAGCGAAAAACAAGCAGCGGTAAAAGACTTAAAAAATCAAGTTTCGGCCTTTTCATTAGACATTGCTAAAAAAGTGCTGAAAGATGAACTTAAAGACCCTCAAACACAAATGAAACATATCGAGACTCTAGTGTCCGATATAAAGTTAAATTAGTAACGAAAGAATAGATCGTTACCAAAAGAAATTAAATATAAATATATGAAAGCAGCCAAACGCTATGCAAAAGCACTCTTCGAATTAGCCACCAACCAGTTGGATGCGGTTGAGAAAGATATGCTTTTAATGATCCATACTTTTGAAGACAATAAAAATTTGGCACAAATACTTAAAGATCCAACGGTAAGCGCTTCCAAAAAATTGAATATTGTCAAAGCGGTATTTGAAAATAAAATTTCGGAAACAAGCTTAAAATTAATCGATTTGTTAGGACAAAAAGAACGCTTAAATTTGTTGCCCCTCATAGCGAATGCTTTTGATACTTTGTATAAAGATAAAAAACAAATTAAAGAGGCAAACATTGTTACAGCGGTTCCTTTAGACAAAAATTTGGAAACAATTATTTTTAACAAAGTAAAAGAATTAACCGGAAGCAACGAAATCAAATTAAAAAATATTGTCAATCCCGATATTATTGGAGGATTTATCCTAAACGTTGACGATAAGAGATATGATGCCAGCATATCCGGTAAACTGGCAAAAATTAAATCAAAATTAGTAGAATAAAAGATAAATAATTATGGCAGAAATAAAAGCATCAGAAATTTCCGCAATCATCAAGGAACAACTATCCGGCGTTTCTTCAGCAGCATCTCTTGAAGAAACCGGTTCGGTACTTCAAATTGGAGATGGGATTGCTTTGGTATATGGATTAAACAACGTACAGTACGGTGAATTGGTCGAATTTGACAACGGCTCTGAAGGGGTTGTGTTAAATTTGGAAGAGGACAACGTAGGTATCGTTATTTTAGGTCCTTATATCGAAATTAAAGAAGGCTCAAGCGTAAAACGTTTAAACAAAATTTTATCTATTCCTGTAGGTGAAGGCATTGTAGGTCGTGTTGTAAATACACTAGGCGAACCCATCGATGGTAAAGGTCCTATTCAAGGAGAAACTTTTAATTTGCCCTTGGAACGTAAAGCACCGGGTGTTATTTTTCGTCAACCTGTAGAGGAGGCTTTACAAACCGGTATCAAAGCAATTGACGCTATGATTCCTGTTGGACGTGGACAACGTGAGTTGATTATTGGAGACCGTCAAACCGGTAAAACCACTGTGGCAGTTGATACCATTATTAACCAAAAAGAATTTTATGACAAGGGAGAGCCGGTCTATGCTATTTATGTAGCCATTGGACAAAAAGCTTCTACCGTTGCACAAATTTATAAAACACTAGAAGATGCCGGCGCAATGGCTTACACAACCATAGTTGCTGCTAATGCATCCGACCCTGCACCTATGCAAGTTTATGCGCCTTATGCAGGTGCTGCTATCGGGGAATTTTTCCGTGATTCAGGTAGATCGGCATTAATCGTATATGATGATTTGTCAAAACAAGCGGTTGCTTATCGTGAGATTTCCTTATTGCTTCGTCGTCCACCGGGACGTGAAGCTTACCCCGGAGATGTTTTTTACTTGCACTCACGTTTGCTAGAACGTGCTGCAAAAGTAATCGATAATGATAAGGTGGCCCAAAATATGAACGATGTTCCGGAACCTCTAAAACCAATGTTAAAAGGTGGTGGTTCTTTAACAGCTTTGCCGATTATCGAAACTCAAGCAGGTGATGTTTCCGCTTATATTCCAACCAACGTAATTTCGATTACCGATGGACAAATTTTCTTGGAATCGGACTTGTTTAACTCAGGTGTTCGTCCTGCTATTAACGTGGGTATTTCGGTATCGCGTGTAGGTGGTTCGGCGCAGATTAAACCGATGAAAAAAGTTGCCGGTACTTTGAAATTAGACCAAGCACAATTCCGTGAATTAGAAGCATTTGCAAAATTCGGTTCCGATTTGGATGCCGTTACTTTAGGTGTTATTGAAAAAGGACGACGCAATGTGGAGATTCTAAAACAAGGTCAACACGAACCGATGACGGTAGAAGACCAAGTAGCTATTATTTATGCGGGAACTAAAAACTTGTTGAGAGATGTGCCGGTTGACAAGGTAAAAGAATTTGAAAAAGATTATATCGACTATTTAAACGCTAAATATAAAGATACTTTGGATGCTATTAGAAATGGTAAATGGACGGATGCTGAATCAGAAGTATTGACCCAAGCAGCCAATGAAATTTCATCGAAATATAAAAACTAATTTTCAATGGCAAATTTAAAAGACATACGCACCAGAATACAATCTGTAGGTTCAACCATGCAGATTACCAGTGCCATGAAAATGGTTTCTGCTGCGAAGTTAAAAAAGGCGCAAGATGCGATTGAAAATATGCGTCCTTATGCCGAAAAACTAACAGAGCTTTTATCCGGTTTGAGTGCTTCACTCGACAAGGATATGGGCGGTGCTTATGCAGCCGAACGCGAATTAAAAAACGTGTTGTTGGTACCCATTACTTCCAATCGTGGATTGTGTGGTGCCTTGAACACCAATATTATCAAACAAAGCATTCATTTGATTGAAAATCAGTATGCAGACGTTAATGTCAAAATATTGACGGTTGGTAAAAAAGCACACGACCAATTGGCTAAAAATTATGATGTTATCGGTAGCAAAGGCAAGGTTTTTGATGAACTGAATTTTGAAAATGTTGCTAAAATTGCACAAGAAATCATGGATGATTTTGCCGATCAAAAGTTTGATAGAGTCGTGTTAATTTACAACAGTTTTAAAAATGCGGCTACGCAAATTGTCAAAACAGAACAATTTTTGCCTATTAAACCGGAAGTGAGCCAATCTAATATTGTCTTAGATTACATCTATGAACCCTCACAAAAGGAAATAGTGATGGAACTCATTCCCAAATCATTAAAAACGCAATTTTACAAAGCGATCAGAGATGCTTGGGCGTCAGAGCACGGTGCCAGAATGACCTCGATGCACAAGGCGACCGACAATGCGCAAGAAATGAAAGACGAGTTAACATTGCAATACAACAAAGCACGTCAAGCGGTAATTACCGGCGAAATTTTAGAAATTGTAAGTGGTGCAGAAGCACTTAAAGGATAAAAAATTAAAAAGAATAAAATATCAATATAATGTCACAAAAAGGAAAAATATCTCAAATCATTGGCCCTGTAATCGATGTTGTTTTTGAAGGTGAAAATATTTCACTGCCAAAAATTTACGATTCGATGTCGGTGGTTCGTCCCGATGGACAAGAAGTAGTCTTGGAAGTTCAACAACATACCGGAGAAAATCAAGTACGAAGTATCGCAATGGATTCTACCGATGGTTTGCAACGTGGTAAAGAAGTTACATTATTAGGTTCGCCTATTAGAATGCCCAAAGGAAAAGTTTATGGTCGTCTATTTAACGTAATTGGAGACCCCATCGATGGAATGGAAGCAATGCCAAAAGATGGCGAAAATGGTAGTCCTATTCACAGGCAAGCGCCTAAATTTGAGGATTTATCTACCTCTACCGAACCATTGTACACAGGTATTAAAGTAATCGATTTGATCGAACCTTATTCCAAAGGGGGAAAAATCGGTTTATTTGGTGGTGCCGGTGTTGGTAAAACTGTTTTGATTCAAGAACTTATTAACAATATTGCTAAAGGACACGGTGGTTTGTCAGTATTTGCGGGTGTTGGTGAACGAACTCGTGAAGGAAACGATTTGCTTCGTGAAATGTTGGAATCCGGTATTATCAAATATGGTGATGCTTTTATGGAATCGATGGAAGAAGGCGATTGGGACATTAGCAAAATTGATAGAAAAGAATTAGAAGACTCTAAAGCAACCTTTGTTTTTGGACAAATGAATGAGCCTCCGGGAGCACGTGCACGTGTCGCTCTATCCGGTTTGACCGTTGCAGAATATTTCCGCGATGGTGCCGGTACTGGAAAAGGTAAAGATGTATTGTTCTTTATCGATAATATTTTCCGTTTTACACAAGCAGGTTCGGAAGTATCCGCACTTTTGGGACGTATGCCATCAGCGGTAGGTTACCAACCGACTTTGGCAACTGAAATGGGTGCTTTGCAAGAACGTATTACTTCAGTTAAAAATGGTTCTATTACCTCTGTACAAGCGGTTTATGTGCCTGCAGATGATTTAACGGATCCTGCACCGGCAACAACTTTTGCGCATTTGGATGCAACGACTGTTTTGTCTCGTAAAATTGCCGAATTGGGTATTTATCCTGCTGTAGATCCATTGGATTCTACTTCAAGAATTTTATCTCCGGAGATCGTTGGACAAGAGCATTATGACACCGCACAACGCGTGATTGAAATATTGCAACGATACAAAGAATTGCAAGATATTATTGCTATTTTGGGTATGGAAGAATTGAGTGAAGAAGATAAATTGGTCGTACACCGCGCACGTCGTGTACAACGTTTCTTGTCACAACCTTTCCACGTAGCGGAACAATTTACCGGTATCCCCGGTGTTTTGGTTGATATCAAAGACACTATCAAAGGATTTAATATGATTATGGATGGCGAATTGGATCATCTTCCTGAAGCTGCCTTCAACTTAAAAGGTAGTATTGAAGATGCTATTGAAGCCGGAGAAAAAATGTTGGCAGAAGCTTAAGATTTTTAGTACAATCGCTTTGATTGTACAATTAAATAAATGCTGATCAACTAATAAAACAATTAAGTATGAAATTAGATATCGTTACACCCGAAGGTTCTTTGTTTTCCGGAGAAGCAGATTCGATTGTCGTTCCCGGCGTAAATGGTGAATTTGAGATGTTAAACAATCACGCACCGATCGTCGCTTTGTTACAAAAAGGTAGGATAAGAATCAAAGGAAGCGAAATATTGATAGATGAAGAAGTGAAAGATCGTTTTACGATTACCTCAGGAGAAGCGTCTTTTGAGATTCCGTCTGGAACTGTTGAAATGAAGAATAACAAAGTAATCGTTTTGGCAGATTAGTTTGCAGATACTTATTGATATATTTTTTAAGGGCGTCGCATTGCGACGCCCTTAAAAAATTTGAAACTTAAATGATATTATTTCTTTCAAGATGTTTTTCAACTACTTATACTTGTGTAATCCGCAAAGTATTTACTTTTCCCTTTTTATCTACCGGCATTGATAACACACTGACCATCATATCGTTGTCATTTAAAAATCCATTGCGACATGCAATTTTTTCAATGTCTTTAATCGTGTCATCTGTTGAGGACATTTTACTGTAATAAAACGGAACAACACCCCAAAAAAGGGCCATTTTATTAAGAATTCTTTTGTTTGCCGTAAAAACCAAAACATAGGACATAGGTCGTCTTGCCGAGATTTTTCTAGCACTAAATCCGGTTGCTGTTAGGGTACTGATTACGTTTGCTGATACATCTTTGGCAATTTCTGCTGCATTGTAGCAAATGACTTCAGAGATAAAACGCTCATCTCTTTTTTCGGGAATAGGCGGAATTTTAGGTATTTTTATCAATTTGGAATTTTCGACTTGCCGGATAATTTTTGTTATTTGTTTAATAACTTTTACCGGATTTTTTCCTACAGAAGTTTCGCCTGATAACATAACGGCATCTGCTCCATCCATAACGCTGTTGGCGACATCATTTACCTCGGCGCGGGTAGGAATGGCGTTGCTAATCATACTTTCCATCATTTGGGTGGCAATGATGATGGGTTTTTGGTGTGTTTTGGCAAGATATACCAGTTTTTTTTGGATAAGCGGCACTTTTTCTAAGGGGATTTCAATGCCCAAATCGCCACGAGCGACCATAATGCCGTCTGTTGCCAAAATAATTTCATCGATAGCTTCTATTGCTTCGGGTTTTTCAATTTTTGAAATTACCGGTATTAGATAGTTTGAATTTTGTTTGATAAAGGATTTTATTTCGTGTAAATCATTGGCAGAGCGCACAAAAGACAGGGCAACCCAATCTACTTCTAATTCGATGGCATAGAGCAAATCCTTTTTGTCTTTTTTGGTAAGTGCCGGAAGCGAAATTTTTGTATTAGGTAAATTTACCCCTTTTTTTGAAGATAAAGCACCGCCTTCGATTACCTTTGTCGTAACGGTATCTATATGATTGGTTTTAATGACTTTGAGTTGAATTTTACCGTCATCGACCAAAATAATTTCTCCCGGATGTACATCGCCGGCTAATTCTTTATAGGTAATATAAGCGGTTTTATTCTCGTTATTTGTGGTGATTTTGTCCTTGGTGGTGAAGGTAAAAATATCGCCTCCATCTAGGTAGGTGCCATCTGTTACTTTTCCAATGCGCAGTTTGGGACCTTGTAAGTCCGCCAAAATACCAATAGCAATATTTAATTCTTTTCCGATTTCCCTGATTTCTTTTACCTGTCTTTGTGCAGTTTCAAAATCGGCGTGTGAAAAATTGATACGGAAAACATTTACACCGTTTTTGACCATTTTGAGTTTGGTTTTGTAGGTGTCAGTAGTCGGTCCAAGCGTGGCGACAATTTTAGTTTTTTTATTGGCGAGCATAAATGATTAAATTTTTGGCAAATTTAGGCAAAGTATTATTACAGGGGAATGTTTCAGGGTAAAATAATTATCAATATTTGCTTTATTCTTTCTCAAATGCTAGCCATAAAACAAAATAATTTCATCAAATATTCGATAAATTTCATCGAGACTGTCCTCGGTTACCAGTTTCATTTTGAATGGTTTGAAATGAGAAATTCCTTTAAAATAATTGCCATAATGTGGTCTGGTTTCTAAAATTCCTAAACGTTCTCCTTTCCATTCTATCGATAATTCCAAATGTTTTTTGACCGCAGCAAGCCTTTCGCTGATACTTGGCGGTTCTAGCAGTTCACCGGTGCTTAAAAAGTGTTTCATTTGCTTAAAAATCCAAGGATTGCCAATGGCAGCTCTGCCAATCATAGCGCCGTCAAAACCAAATTCATCTCTGATGCGCAAGGCATCTTGGGGTGTTTTGATATCTCCGTTGGCAAAGACCGGAATATGAATACGCGGGTTGTTTTTTACAAGCGCAATTTTATGCCAATCGGCCTGTCCTGTGTACATTTGTTTGCGGGTGCGTCCGTGTATGGAGATGGCTTGAATGCCTACATCTTGCAAGCGTTCGGCTACTTCATTTATAACAATGCTTTGGTCGTCCCAGCCCAAACGTGTCTTGACCGTTACGGGCAATTGTGTGTGTTTTACAATTTCCGCTGTCATTTTCTGCATCTTGTCTAGATCCTTTAAAATACCGGCACCGGCACCTTTGGAGACCACTTTTTTTACGGGGCAACCATAATTTATATCGATGATGTCGGGTTGTGCCTCCTCTATTTTTTCAACGGCTTTGAGCATAGAATATACATCATGACCAAAAACTTGCACCCCAATGGGTCTTTCACTTTCAAAGATATCTAGTTTTTGTGCAGATTTCACAGCGTCGCGTATCAATCCTTCCGAAGAAACAAATTCGGTAAACATTAAATCTACCCCATTTTTTTTGCAAAGCCTACGAAATGGTGGATCGCTAATATCCTCCATAGGTGCCAATATCAACGGAAAATCCGGTAAAGTAAGCGAGCCAATTTTAATCATTAATCTAAATCGGTTTTATTTATCTTCGTCAGGCATTAAATCTTTAAATTTATCCATCAATTGGCTAAATTCTTTTAATTTACTATCTGCATATTGGTTGTCTTTGTGTTGGGTCACCATTCGTAGCACTTCTCTGTAAAGCAAGAAATTACGCTCGATATCATCAAAGTTCTTGTATTTGGCTTTTAGTGGTAAATCACCGTAATAATCAAGCGTTTCTTTGAAATGTTTACTGATATTGTCGGATACATATCGCGCTTTTTCTTGATCATTAAGATCATAGTATAAGCCTATATAATCTAGCAATGAACTGTAATAACCAAAAGCATCAATAGGCATTTTGTCTATCGACAAATCTAGAATTTCCTTGGCTTTATCATCTTTTCCTTCTTGGTGCAGTTTGCTTGCCAATCTGAATAAGTTGCTTCTGTAAACCAGTGAATTTCTTCGTGTTTCCGGGTCTAGATAAATACCTTTGTTTAGGTTGCCCCAAGACCATTTTTTGACGTTGTTGTACATTGTATCCGTGTCTATTCTACCAAAGTCAATTCCTTCGTATTTGGTATAAATCGGGACTAATTTATAGGTCAATCCGTCTAGTTGTAAGTAGTTTTTCATCCAAAGATAATCGGGGTCTGAAAAACTTCCTCCACTAAAATATATAGGGCGTTTCCAATCGTTATTCAAAAGCTCGTTAAGCATCGCCAAACCATTTTTGTAAATGCCGTTTTCGCCTAAGTCAATAATGATTTCATCGACTATTTTGTCGGCATCTTTTTGGGCAACGATACCATATTTTAAGGCATTTTCCTTATTGACCGGCACACGAACGTAGTGCGATGGATACAAGTACATCTTTTGCCCGTTGTCGGGATTTTCAGCGGTAAACTTGTCGTTGAGTGCCAATTTCATAAAGTCTTTTAAGTCCAAAGTATCCTTGACAAAATTGGGATACAAGGCATCGCGGGTGCCATAGACATATTTTTTATGCGGAATATCTATCTTGATGGGTGCGGCGTCATAAACCTTTCTTTTTGCTTGGTCGATATACCAATCGGTGTTGAGCAAACTGGTGTTAATCAGTCGCATATCCGTTCTAAAACCCTCGACATCTCTGACATACCAAAGCGGGAAGGTATCGTTGTCACCAATGGTATAAAGAATGGCATTTTTTTGACAAGATTGCAAGTATGACTTGGCATTGTTGCGAGCCGAATATTTTTGAGAACGGTCGTGGTCATCCCAATTTTGACTTGCCATAACAACAGGTGCAGCCAATAAACTCACAAGCACAACACCGGTAGCTACCAGTTTGTTGTTGGCATATTTTTGCAGTAAATCATATAGCGCATACACGCCCAAACCCAGCCAAATGGCAAAGAAATAAAACGAACCGACAACGGCATAATCTCTTTCGCGCATTTCAAAAGGACGAACATTGGTATAAAAGACAATTGCCAAACCGGTCATCAAAAATCCAAGTAGCACAACGTAAAAATTGCGACTGTTCTTTGAAGAATGATACAAAATGCCTAAGAATGCCAGTAAAAAAGGAATGAAATAATAGGTATTTCTCGCCTTGTTATTTTTGACATCCGAGGGCAAATTATCTTGACTGCCCAAATGTATTTCATCGATAAATTTGATACCACTCAACCAATTGCCGTGGTTGTCTAATTTTCCTTGAATATCGTCTTGTCTTCCGACAAAATTCCACATAAGATAACGCCAATACATATAGCCGAACTGGTAGGAGAACATATATTTCATATTTTCCAAAAAAGTTGGTTTTCGGGTGCTGTTTTCCGGAATACCGGCAATCATTTTATAGTTTTTCGGATTGTCGTTGTCGGCACTCCACATACGCGGCAAAAATCCCCAATGTTCGTGGGTAAAATTTTGCTTGGCTTTTTTATAATTATTGACGATGACATATTTGCCCCTTACGGTATCTTGTTCGTACTTGGGTTTGTCATCTACATAAGGTTCGTTTTCGTCTAATCCGTGGTAGTAAGCAGAGTAGTAAGGTCCGTAAAACAGATGCGTTTCGCCATATTGTTCCCTATTGTAATACGCCAAAAGTTCTCTGGCATTTTTGGGCGCATTTTCGTTGATAACTGTATCGGCATTGGCTCTAATGGGGAACATAGTCCAAGTAGAAAAACCAATTAACATAAACAAAATCGACAAAACGATGGCTTCGTAAATCTTACTTTGTTTGCTGTGTGCTTTTTTGAGAAAATAATAAAACAATCCAATCGAAATCAGTCCGGCAATAAAAGTTCCGGTGTGGAATGGTGTCCCAAAGGTATTGGTAAACATAATTTCAAAAAAGCTAAAAAACTTCATAGTCCAAGGCATCAAAACTTTGAAGATGAGGATCAGTATGCCAAATACGACAAGATTTGCCCAGATAAATGATTTTGGTGTGATGGTTTTTGCTGTTTTAAAATAATACAACATTCCAATGGCAGGAATGACTAGCAAAGCCATAAAATGTACCCCAAAAGACAAACCGATGGTGAATGCCATTAAAATCAACCAACGATTGCCGCGTGGCTTGTCCAAACTATCGACCCATTTGAGTCCCAACCAAAATAAGGCAGCCGTAAAAAACATAGCAGCGGCATAGACTTCCGCTTCGACTGCCGAAAACCAAAATGTGTCGGAAAAAGCAAAAGAAAGCGAGCCAACGACAGCACTACCCAAAATGATAATTTTATCGGCGATAGAATAATCTTCTTTTTGTAAAATATATTTTTTTAGAATATGCGAAATTGTCCAAAATAGGATTAGCACGGTCAAAGCACTAAAAATAGCTGAGGTAAGATTGACCATATAAGCTACTTGTGCAGGTGTAGAAGCAAACATAGCAAAGAAAGCACCAATCATCTGAAAGAGCGGTGCTCCCGGAGGGTGCCCTACTTGTAATTTTGTTGCGGTAGAAATGTATTCCCCGCAATCCCAAAAACTAACGGTGGGTTCTAAAGTTGCCACATAAGTAATCAGTGCCACAATAAACACCACGACGCTGATGATGCGTTCTAACTTTTTGAAGGATAATTGCTTCATATTATGATAATTGTTTTAAGTAAAATGTATCTTTGATGTACGACCGAGTTTTTATCAAAAAAACGAATAAAAAAAATATTCATTTCGATAAATGAAATCGGTATAATTCACAAAAATAAGAATAAAAATATGTAAATGGCTTTTTTTGTGGTTTTTTTAAGAAACCGGATAAAAATCTAGGGATTTATTTGAGTTAATGATTTTTATAGGTATTTGTTTTATCAAAAAAATATGCCTAAAATTGCATTTGATATAAGATATTTATAAA
>JANTGO010000013.1 GCA_024763015.1 Flavobacteriaceae bacterium | reverse complement strand
AAAATTGAAATAGGTGCTTCTTTGGCCAATACATATTTATTTACCCCCACAATCATTTCTTTACCGGAATCAATTTTTGCTTGTTTAATGGCTGCTGACTCTTCGATACGCAATTTCGGAATTCCTTTTTCAATCGCTTTGGTCATTCCGCCAAGCGCTTCGACTTCTTGGATTAAGTCCCAAGCTTTTTTAGCAATCTCCGAAGTTAATTGCTCCACGTAATAGCTGCCAGCCCAAGGGTCAACTGTCCGGGTAATTTGGGTTTCTTCTTGTAAAAAAATCTGTGTATTTCTGGCAATTCTTGCAGAAAAATCAGTGGGTAGTGCAATGGCTTCATCCAAAGCGTTGGTATGTAGGGATTGCGTCCCTCCAAAAGCCGCCGCTGCCGCTTCAATAAGTGTACGGGCTACATTGTTGTATGGGTCTTGTGCAGTCAAACTCCAACCACTTGTTTGGGAATGCGTTCGCAAAGCCAAAGATTTAGGATTTTTAGGATTGAATTGCTTGACCATTTTTGCCCATAACATTCTGGCAGCACGCATTTTGGCAATTTCCATAAAATGATCCATCCCAACACCCCAAAAAAATGATAATCGCGGGGCAAACCGGTCAATATCCATTCCAGCTTTTAGTCCTGTTCTAATGTACTCCAATCCGTCTGCCAAGGTATATGCCAACTCTATTTCTGCCGTTCCACCTGCTTCTTGGATATGATAACCTGAAATGCTGATGGAGTTAAATTTCGGCATTTTTTGAGCTGTATATTCAAAAATATCAGAAATAATTCTCATCGATGGAGTCGGCGGATAAATATAGGTATTTCTAACCATAAATTCTTTGAGAATATCGTTTTGAATCGTTCCCGAAAGGGCTTCCGTAGGGACGCCTTGCTCTTGGGCTGCCACAATATAAAAAGCCATAATGGGCAAAACCGCTCCGTTCATCGTCATAGAAACGGACATCTTGTCAAGCGGAATTTGGTCAAATAAGATTTTCATATCTTCAACAGTATCGATAGCAACACCCGCTTTTCCGACATCGCCGGTAACGCGTGGATGATCAGAATCATAACCGCGATGGGTTGCCAAATCAAATGCCACCGAAAGTCCTTTTTGCCCTGCTGCCAAATTTCTTTTATAAAAAGCATTGCTTTCTTCGGCTGTTGAAAAACCGGCATATTGACGGATTGTCCAAGGACGCTTAACGTACATGGTTGTATAAGGACCTCTTAAATTGGGTGCTATTCCGGCGACAAATCCTTCTTGTTCAAATTCTTTACGGTTTTGTTTTTTTTGAATAGAAAGATGTTGAAAATTTTTTCTTGCCATAATTCTGAATTAGACACAAATATAATGAAAAATTGGTTAATTGTGTATTATTATTGCGGGGCTTTGATACAATTTTACTCGTTCCTCATAAAATCACTCAGCCACCTATAATGCTACTAAAAAATACAAAGAGTAGGACACTGAGTGGATTTTCTGACTAAAAGGAAGAAAATTTGTACCGAAGTGCCGGCACCTCGATACAATTAGCCAGACTTTGGTCGGTCTAATCATTCGGCAACCTACAATTCTGCTTTAATGTCGGGGTTTTGATGCTATTCTCCCGATTTGGGTCGGAAAAATCACTCGACCACCTACGCTGGTGCTAAAATAAGGTAGGCGGTTCTAAATTATCGGGTTTTTTTGGCTTTTTTGTCTCCTCTTTTGTTTCGGAGTCTTCTTTGGTCGGTTCTTCTTTGTTTATTTCAATGTCATAAGCTACTTCATCTTCTTGCTCAACATCCACTTGCACCTCATTCGATGTTTCATCTTCGTAGGGCAATGACGGCAATACATCAATTTGTTTTATTTTGATTTTGCTTAATAAATTTCCTTGTGCTTTGACGCCTTTTACACTAATAAATTCCTCAATATTAATTTGTTGCGGCGGTTTTTGTTTTTTGCCTCGCTCTTTACCAAATTGCAATTCCCAAACGGGTAACCAATCATAAGAAATCTGTAATAAAGTGGCTTTCTCAGGGATAAATGCTTCTTCTTTTTTTAAATCATCAATCTCGAAGCGTTTGATAAAATAACGATTTTTATCATTGTCAAAATAAGCAGCTGTAATAGGTTTTTTGGGAACAAATTTCTCCAATAAAATCATGTTTTCAGGAAAGTGTTTTTCCATATCTGGAACAAACTTTGCAACCCTACCATCTTGTGTAATCATCACGAGTTGGTCTTCACCGCTAAACTCACCAATTAGCGTTCCCCTCTCATCGGTATTGAGTCTGAGCACGACATCATCAAACCATATATTCCTTGGTTTTAAAGTCGAAACACCTGCTTCTTTCAGCTTAATATTTTTTATAGAAAGCTTGGTTACCAAATTTCCTTTGGCACTTCTGGTTTTGATTGCTAAATCTTTAAAGTCAATATCAAACTTGGTTTTTCTCAGACTTCCGGTTTGACGCAAATGCACCGTTACCACTTCTGCTTCGCCATTGGGATTGGCAGAAAAATATAAAATTGTTGAGCCTTTGTTTCCTGTCGTCAAGTCGTATTCTTTATCGCGTGTGATGCCACTTACAAAAAAGCGTTTCATATAAGAAGGTCCCCGATTGCCATCTCTGTAAATCAGATTGTAAATGGTACGTTTATCCTTTTTCTTGAATACGTTTACATAAATAATGTCCTTACCAAAGAATTTTTTATCAGCTACTTTTGAAACGATCAGTTTTCCATCTTTTCTAATGACAATTACATCGTCAATGTCGGATACATCGGCTACATACTCGTTTTTTCGCAACGAAGTTCCTACAAAACCTTCTTCGCGATTTACATATAGTTTTACATTACGCAACACTACTTTTGTGGCTACGATATCGTCAAAAGTCTTGATTTCGGTCTTGCGTTCACGTCCTTTGGCATATTTCTTTTTGAGCATTTTGAAGAAATCAATCGTAAAATCGGTGATATGTGCCAAATGATATTCTTTTTCGGCAATTTTTTCTTCGATGGCTTCAATATTCTTTTTGGCTTTATCGATATCGAACTTTGAAATTCTTTTGATTTTAATTTCGGTTAAACGGACGATATCCTCTTCGACAATGGCGCGTTTTAAATGTTTGATATGCGGTTTTAAGCCCGTATCAATCGATAAAATAACGCCTTCCCAAGTGGTTTCTTCTTCGATATCTCTATAAATACGATTTTCGATAAATATACGTTCCAAAGAAGCGGCATGCCACTGATCTTGCAATTCTTGTAGCTCTATTTGCAATTCTTGACGCAACAAATCAACCGTTCTGTGTGTAGAACGATCCAAAATTTCACTCACACCCAAAAACAAAGGTTTATTGTCTTCGATGACCACCCCCAAAGGCGAAATCGATATCTCACAATTGGTAAAAGCGTACAACGCATCAATGGTTTTGTCCGGCGACACACCCGATGGTAAATGCAACCTTATTTCGACATGCTCGGAAGTGTTGTCTTCAATCTTTTTAATGTTGATTTTTCCTTTGTTATTCGCCTTAATAATCGAATCTATCAAGCTGGTTGTTGTCGTTTTAAAGGGAATTTCAGTGATCACCAGCGTCTTGTTATCCTCCACATTGATTCTTGCCCTATTTCTGATTTTTCCACCGCGTTTTCCATCGTTATAATTGCTTACGTCAATCATACCGCCGGTAGGGAAATCGGGATATAAAGTAAATCTTTTTCCTTGTAATATTTTTATAGACGCATCGATTAATTCAACAAAATTATGCGGTAAAATGGTTGTAGATAGTCCTACGGCAATCCCTTCGGCGCCTTGTGTCAAGACAATCGGGAATTTTGCAGGTAAGTTAACCGGTTCTTTTTTTCGTCCGTCATAGGAAGCTGCCCATTGTGTAATTTTGGCATTGAACAACACATCGAGTGCAAATTTTGACAAACGCGCTTCGATATAACGCGAAGCAGCAGCACTATCACCTGTTAAGATATTTCCCCAGTTTCCTTGTGTATCGATCAACAAATCTTTTTGTCCCATATTGACCATGGCATCGGCTATGGACGCATCGCCGTGTGGGTGATATTGCATGGTGTGTCCCACCAGATTGGCAACTTTGTTGTAACGTCCGTCGTGTAAATCTCTCATAGAGTGCATAATACGACGTTGTACCGGTTTAAAACCATCTTCGATAGCCGGCACGGCACGTTCCAAAATCACATAAGAAGCATAATCCAAAAACCATTCGCGGTATTTGCCACTCACTTTTTTGATGCTTTCGGACTGATTATGTTGTTCTTCGTTCATATTATTTTTTACAATTTATCAAAGCTGTTTTATTTCACGACATCTAATTCCACTTTCAAATTATCGATAATGAATTTTTGTCTATCGGGGGTGTTTTTTCCCATATAAAAACGCAATAATTCCTCGATGGATAAATCTTGTTCCATCATTACGGGTTCTAAACGGATATCTTTACCGATAAAATGTTTAAACTCACTGGGCGAGATTTCACCTAAACCTTTAAATCGCGTAATTTCGGGTTTTCCTTTTTTACTTATTTTTTCGATTGCATTTTTGCGTTCCTCTTCGGAATAGCAGTAAATGGTTTCTTGTTTGTTTCTAACCCTAAACAGCGGCGTTTCCAAAATGTATAAATGTCCCTCTTTGATCAGTTCGGGAAAAAATGTCAAAAAGAAGGTCATCAACAGCAATCTGATGTGCATACCATCGACATCGGCATCTGTGGCAATCACGATATTGTTGTAGCGCAAATCTTCCAGACCATCCTCTATATTCAAAGCCGCTTGCAGAAGGTTAAACTCTTCGTTTTCATACACCACTTTTTTGGTTAAACCATAGGAATTTACGGGTTTTCCACGCAGGCTAAACACCGCTTGGGTGCTGACATTTCTAGATTTTGTAATCGATCCGCTTGCCGAATCTCCCTCGGTAATAAAGAGGGTGCTTTCGAGACGATTTTCTTTCTTCAGGTCGTTGTAATGCACGCGACAGTCACGTAATTTTTTATTGTGCAGACTTACTTTCTTAGCGCGTTCTTTTGCTAATTTTCTGATGCCCGAAAGTTCTTTTCTTTCGCGCTCCGCTTGCACAATTTTTTGTAAAATAGCCTCGGTTGTTTCTTGATTTTTATGCAAGAAATTGTCTAATTGCCGCTTGACAAAATCCAGCACATAGGTGCGTACCGTAGGCAAGTCGCCGCCCATTTCGGTAGAGCCCAATTTGGTTTTGGTTTGCGATTCAAAAACAGGTTCGATTACTTTAATGCTAATGGCCGCTACAATAGATTTGCGAATATCAGAGGCATCGTAGTTCTTGCCGTAGAAATCTCTAATGGTCTTGACAACAGCTTCTCTAAAAGCAGCTTGATGGGTACCACCTTGCGTGGTGTGTTGCCCGTTTACAAAGGAATAATAGACTTCGCTGTATTGTGTTTTGCTATGTGTCATGGCGACTTCGATATCCTCGCCTTTTAGATGGATAATGGGATATCGCCTGTCGGATTCAGCAATATTTTCGCTCAATAAATCTTTTAACCCGTTTTCGGAAAAATATTTTTCTCCGTTAAATCGGATGGTCAATCCGGTGTTTAAATAGATGTAATTTTTAAACATTCTGACCATATATTCCGTTCTAAAACGGTATTTTTTAAATATTTCAGAATCAGGGATAAACTCGACGTAGGTTCCGTTTTTTTGCGTGGTGTCTTCCAATTCAGATTCGGAAATTAATTCACCTCGCTCAAAAATAGCCCACTTGGTTTTGCCTTCTCTAAAAGCTTGTACTTTGAAATAACTCGACAAGGCATTCACAGCCTTGGTCCCCACACCATTTAACCCGACCGTTTTTTTAAAAGCCCTGGAGTCATATTTACCGCCCGTATTCATTTTGGAAACCACATCGACCAGTTTACCTAAGGGAATACCGCGACCGTAATCTCTGACCGACACTTTGTTTTCTTCCAACTGAATCGTAATGGATTTTCCAGCACCCATGACAAACTCATCAATCGCATTGTCGAGCACTTCTTTTACCAAAATATAAATACCGTCGTCGGGTGAAGAACCATCGCCCAACTTGCCGATATACATACCCGGACGCATACGAATATGCTGCTTCCAATCAAGGGATTGAATGTGTTCTTCGTTGTAAGCCGTTTGTTGTTTTGCCATGAAAATCCTTATAAAATAATCAGGTCGCAAGATACAAAAGTTAGACTTATGCTAAGCGGAAACTTGAAAAAAATTATTAACAATTTGGCTGTTGGCTGTTGTCTGTTAGCCTTTGGCTTTTGGCTTTTGACTTTTTTCAAATGGTCCTACAAAATATTCCAAAAAGAAAGAAGCAATGCCAAAAATACACTGGCGCCTATGAGTCCTCTTATTTTCATCGTTTCATTTCTTTTGTTATAAACAAATAACACCAGTAAATTGGCAATCATACTCAAAGCAACTGTTTGTGTAAATACGCCGGCAATAATTAATCTATGATAGGCATGCAACATATCCGGTACTTTTAAAACCAAATGTGTATAAAAGTAAAAACCTATCAATGGTGCCAGTAAACCGGTTAAAAATCCTATTATTAAATCTCTTTTTTGTTTGTTCATTATACATCTTCTAATGTTACCAATACTTGATTGCCTTCTACCGCATCGCCTTCTTGTACATTGATGGCTTTTACAATTTTATCGGAATCTGCCTTGTATTCACTTTGCATTTTCATCGCCTCGACGACGATTACAGTGGTGTCTTTCGGAATTTGCTCGCCTACCGAAACGGGAATTTTTACAATTTTTCCGGGAATGGGCGATACAATTTGATTGCCGTTTGAAAGCGATTCGCCCGATTTTCTATTTTGCGCATAATGTGTTTGTTGGTCGATAACCGAAGCTTCAAAATTGTGCAAACCTATATTGCAAATATATTTTTTTGGCTGCATAGCCAAGCTAATAATCTCAAAGGATTTTTCATTGAAATTAATTTGCAAAGTATTGTCATCTAATCTATTGATATTCAATAAATAATCTGTATCATTTATTTTGACTTTATATTGATTTGCCATTCGTTGCAATACCTGCATTTTATAAATATCATCATTAATCTTTACATGCAACTCAGGGATGTTAAAATCATTATCGGGAAATAACCTTTGCATATTCTCTCGAGCTGCTTCTTGATATTGAACGTAAACAGCAAAAGCAGCCAAGTCGATATTATATATGCTCCCTAGCTTTAAATCATCCTCATAAAGCCCGATAAAACGCGTGTCGTATTGTCCTTCTATAAATTTTGGGTGCGATAAAACACTGTCCAAAAAGGCGATATTATGCTCGACACCCAATATTTTATAATCGTGTAGTGCTTGGTGCATTTTTTTGATGGCTCCACTCCTATTTTTGTCCCAAACGATGAGTTTTGAAATCATCGGGTCGTAGTAAATAGGGATTTCATAACCGGAATAAACATATCCGTCAACTCTGATATTTTCACCTTTCGGCTCTTTGACCATCAAGAGTTTTCCGGCACTAGGCATAAAGTTATTTTCAGGATTTTCTGCATAAATCCTACATTCAATTGCGTGCCCGTTTTGCGGAATATCCTCTTGTTTATAGGACAATTTTTCGCCTGCGGCAATTTTAAATTGCTCCTTGACCAAGTCCACGCCGGTTGTCATTTCGGTAATGGGATGTTCTACTTGCAAGCGCGTGTTCATTTCTAAAAAATAGTAATTCAAATCATCATCCACCAAAAACTCGATGGTGCCGGCGCCGGCATAATTGACCGCCAGTGCTGCTTGTTTTGCCTGCTCCCCCATTTTGTGTCGAACTTCATCTGTCATCAAAGGAGATGGTGTTTCCTCAATCACTTTTTGATGTCGTCTTTGCACCGAACATTCGCGTTCGTTTAGATGCACAACATTTTCATAATTATCCGCTAAAATTTGAAATTCGATATGATGTGGCGAGGCAATATATTTTTCCAAATAAACCAATGCGTTTCCAAAAGCCGCTTTGGCTTCTGCTGCTGCTGCGTGCACCGATGCCAACAAATCTTCTTGCTTATGCACCAAGCGCATTCCCTTGCCACCGCCACCGGCAGTTGCCTTAACCATAATGGGATAGCCTATTTTTTTTGCTTCAATTAATAATGTGTCGTCATCCGTATGATTACCTTGATAACCCGGCACGATTCGGACACCGGCTTTAATCATGCTTTTGCGCGCTGTAATCTTGTCGCCCATTGTGGCAATGGCATGTGCAGAAGGTCCAATAAATGTTATCCCTTCTTCTTGACAACGATTTGAAAACGAAGCATTTTCAGATAAAAAACCATAACCGGGATGAATGGCATCAGCTTTTGTTTGCTTTGCCACTTCGATGATTTTTTCCATCTGCAAATAGCTTTCATTAGCAGGTGCTTTTCCTATAAAAACAGCTTCATCAGACATTTTTACGTGCATAGCATCTTTATCGGCTTCCGAATAAACGGCGACTGTTTTTATACCCATTTCCTTGGCAGAACGCATCACCCGAACGGCAATTTCACCACGATTGGCAATCAATACTTTTTTTATCATAGCTCTATTTTTGCGAACGAACCAAATTTATGATAAAAATTCATTAAAAGAAATGAAATTTGAAAGAAATATTAATCATAAACTATTCTTTGCCTATTTTATTAAATCTTTACATTTTTTTAAATTCGGCACTTCGATACAAATTTTCTTCTCTTCGCTCAGAAAATTCACTCAGTGACCTAGGTTCAGTAATCTTAGCAGTATCGTAGGTAGCTGAGTGATTTTCCCAATGAAAGCAGGGAAAATTGTATCGAAGCCTCGTAATCATAGTAGTATTTTGATTAACGTAAAACCTTGGTATGCCTTGGCAAATCGCAATGGTTCATGTTTATAAAACTTTCTTTGTCTATTTTATTAAACTACACTTAGTAAGGTTCGTTTTATCAAAACATGAGTATCCTCGTGTTAAAACCGTAAAAACAAAGTGATATTTATCAATATTTACATTTCTCGCCAATCCGGCACATCAGAAGGTTTGTTATTCATTATTTTTTCAATTTTTTGAATAATACTTTGGTCTAAACGGTCTACAAAATTAAGAGCTTTCATATTTTCTGTTATTTGTTCAGGTTTTGAAGCACCTGTAATAACCGTACTGACATTAGGATTTTTTAAACACCAAGCTATTGCCAATTGCGGTAATGTAGCACCAATACTGCTGGCAACCTCATGTAAATCAATGACTTTATGAATTTTCTCTTCCCAATTTTGAGCTTGTAAACGATTTTTTAACCATTCCAATTCAGGCAAATCCAGTCTGCTTCCTTTAGGGATTCCATTGGTATATTTTCCGGTAAGCAAACCGCTAGCCAATGGACTCCAAATAGTTGTTCCCAAGCCAATATCCGTATATAATTGGGCAAATTCTTTTTCCACTTTATTTCTCTCAAACAAATTGTATTGCGGTTGCTCCATCAAAGGCGGTATCAGATGCTCTTGTTTGGCAAAATCATAGGCTTTTCTGATTTGTTCAGCCGACCATTCGCTTGTGCCCCAATAAAAAGCTTTTCCTTGTTTAATCACTTGATTCATAGCCCAAACTGTTTCCTCAATAGGCGTATGAATATCCGGTCTGTGACAATAAATTAAATCGACATATTCCAATTGCAAACGTTTTAAAGCGGCATTTGTCCCTTCGATGATATGTTTATAAGAAAGTCCTCTTTGGTTCACCCCTTTTCCACCCCAAAATATTTTTGTAGATACAATGTATTCCGAGCGATTCCATTGCGTTCGTTTCAACACTTTCCCCATGATAACTTCAGCCATACCATCTGCATATGCCTCTGCATTGTCAAAGAAATTTACGCCTTCGTCAAAAGCTTTTGTCATTAGTTTATATGCCATTTCTTCATCGGCTTGCGAATGAAAGGTTACCCAAGCGCCATAAGACAAAGCCGATACTTTTAATCCTGATTTACCTAAAAAATTATATTTCATTTTATTTTACTTTTTTATTTTGAAATGTCTTTTATTCATTAAAAAAACTATATTATAGTACTAATACAACATAATGTTAATTACAAAATATGCTTATGTGCATGATAAGACGAACGCACCAAAGGACTGCTTTCGATATGTCTAAAGCCCAATTCTTTACCGATGATTTCGTATTTTTTGTATTCATCGGGGTGTGGATATCTTACAACAGGCAAATGTTCGGGACTCGGTTGCAAATATTGTCCAATGGTCATAACATCTACTTGGGCTTCGCGTAAATCTTTCATCGTTTGGATAACTTCTTCTTCAGTTTCGCCTAATCCCAACATAATTCCCGATTTGGTTCTTCTAATACCATTTTCTTTTAAATATTTTAGAACAGCTAAACTCCTGTCGTATTTTGCTTGCTTGCGAACTTCTTTGGTCAAACGACGCACCGTTTCGAGATTATGCGATACGACTTCGGGGGATACTTCAATTATAATATTGAGTAAATCTGTTTTTCCTTGAAAATCGGGAATAAGGGTTTCCATGGTAATATTCGGACTGTACTCACGAACTTTTCGCACGGTTTCCGCCCAGATATTAGCGCCGCCGTCTATTAAATCGTCACGGTCAACCGATGTGATTACGGCGTGTTTTACACCCATCAATTTAATGGATTCGGCAACTTTTTCGGGTTCTTTCAGGTCAGCCGGCAAGGGTTTTCCTGTTTTTACGTTGCAAAAACCGCAAGAACGCGTACAAATATTTCCTAAAATCATAAATGTTGCGGTACCTTCACCCCAGCATTCACCCATATTTGGGCAACGACCACTGGTACAAATAGTATGCAGCTTGTGCGTTTCTACAATTTCTCTTAATTCTTTAAATTTATCTCCGCTTGGTAATTTTACCTTTAACCAGTGCGGTTTGCGTACGGTTTGTTTATGATTCAATTTATTTATTTTTTAATAGTTCACTTAGTAACTTCTTGGCTCTCAATAATTTAATTTTAACATTATTCAAGGGCTCTCCTATCCTTTCGGCAATTTCTTTATAGCTCAAATCGTGAAAATAGCGCAATTCAATCACCTCCTTATAATGTGGTTTTAGCCTGTTTATCGCTTGTTTTAGTTGCAATAAATTTTGCTCTAAAATCATTTTATCTTCGGCAGACAACTTTTTGTCAGGCAATAAAAAAACGTCATTCTCTTCTTTTATCGAAACAAATTGGTGTTTCTTTTTTCGCTGATAATCGATATAAACTTGCTTGGACATCATCAACAGCCAGTTTTTAAAATCATATTTCGGATTATATTGTTTCAAATGATCAAAAGCCTTGGCAAAGGTTTGTACGGTAATATCTTCCGCATCGTATTGGTTGTTTATTCTAGATTTTTGAAAACGATACACATCGTCCCAATACTTGTCGAGCAAATATTTATAAGCTTGTTGCTTGCCCTCAATGGCAGCTTTTATATGTATATTTAGACTGTCCAATCTGTTGGTTTTTTAAACAAATTAAGGATGAAAATATAAAATTGAAAGAGCAATAATGTAACTTCCAAAACTGGCAAATACAAAATAAGTCCTTTTTCATCTAATTTTTGCATCGTTTTATAATTGATGAAAAACCAATACAAAAATCGTGCTACAACAAGTGCCATGACTATTTGCCAGTGTAATTGTTTTATCAATAATAAAATTGCCAGTGCATAGAAGCCAATCAAACCGGCATAATAGGTCGCCAACAATATTCGATGCTTCCATTTATAATGGTCTGCAGTAGCAATATGTCGTCTTTTTTGATGGATAAATTCCTTCCATGAAGTTTTTGGTTTTGATAAAGTAAAAGCAGCCGGTTCAATACAAATTGCCGTGTTTTCGGGTGTAGCTACTTCATTTACAAAGAGGTCATCATCTCCGGAAAGAATGTCTAAATGGCTATAAAAACCATTGTTATCCATAAACAATTTTTTGGTGTACGCCAAGTTTCTACCAACGCCCATATAAGGAATTCCTTTTAAGGCATAAGAGAAATACTGCAAGGCAGTTTGGAGCGTTTCATAGCGAATGATTTTATTAAGAAATGAATTCTGAATATTCTGATACTTTCCATAGCCCAATACAAGCTGTTTTTTGCTAGCAAATCTACTTGCTATGATACTTATCCAGTCCTTTGAAGCCGGTTCGCAATCAGCATCGGTAAAAAGCAAATGCTCATATTTTGCCCCTTTGATACCCATGGTTAAAGCATATTTCTTATTGCCTACAAAACGTCTATCATTGCTATTTTCAATATGAACAACATAGGTTTGGTTTGGGTATTTATCTTTAAAAGATTGCATCACATCAAAAGTATCGTCTATTGAACGATCATCTACCAAAACAATTTGAAAATCAGGATAATTTTGTTCGTAAATTTTAGGCAGAAAGGCTTTTAAGTTTTCGGATTCGTCTTGTGCACAGATAATAATAGAAACCGGTATTTTTTCATCTTTATTACCGGACGAAAATTTGTTTTTATAAAATACTAACTTATTGAATATCAATAAATAATATAGAAATTGAATAAAAGTAAAAAATATAAAAATATACAGCAATATCATCATTTCTTTTTTCTAAGTTCAATCATTAACAAACCGGCTACCGACATAATTCCGGCAAAAGCAACCAGCAAATATGTATCTTCTTGATTGGTGTTTAACAACCATAAAATCAAGGCGACAAGTGGCGTAATGGCATAAAAAATATATTTAAAATATTGAATATGATTCTTCTTGGCGATAAGTTTTTCAAGCAATTTATACGTCTGCACTATCAAAATGGCAAAAAACAAAAAATAAAGATATAAGATAAAGGAGGATTTTAGAATCTGTGTTTTGCTATTGGCACAAAAATAATTCGTCAAACAAATATCATTGTCTTTACTAATTAATACAACCAGCATAGCAAAAAAGTATAGTAGTAGCGTATAAAAAACATAGTAATACAGTTTGTCTTTTAATGCTTGTTTTTTGGTATTTTTTTCGAAAATATCGGTCATTTATGGCTTGTTAGGATTAAGGAGCAAATTTATAAAAAAAAGACGGGTTTTGGTTTATTATTTTAAAGATGCTAATTGCTTTATTGTCCTTAAAAATTCACAAATTTTGAGTATGCAGATACATGGCGTTTGTCAATTCCCTGTTTACACATTTTTTTCATTAGAAATTATTTATATTTACTTTTTTGCATCGCCCAAAAAAGTAACAAAAAAGTCTAGGCTTACGAAACTTTTACTAATTTATACGTTCCGCTCCCTAAACAATCTGAACTCGCATTACGATTCTGCTATCAACTTGATTTCAATTAACTGTAAATTCTTATGCCCTATCAAAATTCGTTTATGCTCGAACAGCAGATTGTTTTTAACGTCCGCTCCACTCTAAATTTACGTAAAACTTTCGTAGGCCGTGGGCTAAACGCAATGGTTCGTGTTTAGAAAAATTATCCTTTGCTTATTTTTAAATCTTTACTTATTTGAAATTCAGCGCTTTTACTACAAATAATACGGTCATAAAATCGCATTTGAAAGACAAAATTTAGGTGTTCCTGTGCGAAAAACAGGAAAAAGACGGGTTTTGGCTCTTTATTTTAAAGATACTAATTGCTTTTCAAAGCCTTCATTATTTTCATCATTCCTCTTAAACCTTTGATGCTTGCAGTAGTAAACAATCCACCCATCAAAGCACCCAAAACGCCAAGCGTAGCAGCGTCAGTACCGGTTAAATACAAATTTTTTATAGGCGTTTTAGGATTAATCCATTTATACTTAAATCGATTTGGTGTAGGCGGAATGCCATAGAAACCTCCTTTCTCCCAATTTGTGAAAAATTCCATAGTCAATGGGGTTGCCAAATCGGTAAAATCTACGATATTTTTAAATCCCGGCAGGTGTTTTTCTGTAATATCGAGCAATTGTTGGGCAATTTCTTCCTTATGTTTTTTATACGATTCATCGCGTTTGAGCCAAGTGCTATTTCGCCATTTTTGATAAAAATCGTAGTTTGTAAAAGCAATAATTTCTGCGGTATGATTTTCTGCTTTTTGATCTTTAAGCGAAGGAAAGGACACAAAGGCAGAACGTATCTTTTCTTGCTTCATACTTTCTTGGAAAACGCTATTATGATCATAAGAAGAAAAAATCCAAATGTTCTCGCCTTCTACGCCTAACTTTTTGGGGTTTTCTTTAAATCCAACGTGTAAAGTCAGGCTGGACAAATTACCCGTTGCTTGTTTTATTTCATCTCTAAAAGGTATGGGAATATCTTCGGGAATTAGCTTTATGTAAGTGTTGTAAGCACCTGTATCCGAAATGATTACATCTGAATATATGCTCGTTTCTTTATTGTCTTTCTTTATTTTAACACCACTGGCTTTTCCCCTGTTAATGATGATTTCAGTAACCGAAGTATTTGTCAATACTTTTCCGCCATGTTTCTCTATAATAGGAATCATATTTTTGGCAATTTCACCGGCACCCTCAACCGGATAATAGCCGCCGTATAAATACGAACGCACCACTAAACAATGCATCACAAAAGCACTTTGGTTAGGAGGTAATCCATAATCGCCCCAAGTAGATGTCAAGAGCGCTTTTAATTGTTCGCTTTTGAAATGTGCATCCATATATTCCTGTGTTGTTTGCAAAGCAATATGTTCATAATTATCTGAAAACAAATTCTTTAGATTGCTAAAAAACGAAGGCATAAACGATTCGCTAATTTTGGACTGATACCATTTTGGTACTTTTTTTACATCCTTAAAGTATTGAAGTATGGCTTCTTCTTCATCGGGGAATTTTTGAATTAAATCTTTTTGAAAGTCTTTAGGATTGGAAGCTTGCCTAAAGCTAAAGTCCGGATATACAAATTTTTCAAAATAATAAGGCATTTTTTGCCATTCCAATTTACCATCGGTCAAAAAATCAAATATTTTTCTTGAAAATAGATTTTTTTTCATTTCACCAATATAATGAATACCCACATCCCAGCGGTATTTTTTGCCATTATGCGTTCTGATAAAATCATGTGTTTGTCCTCCGGCAACAAAGTGTTTTTCAAGTAGCAGCACCTTTTGATTAAAAGTTTTTGACAATAGAACGGCTGTGGTCAATCCGCCTATCCCTGAGCCAATAATGATGGCATCATATTGTTGATTATCTTGCATTTCAAAATTTTCTATAAAGATACAATTAATTCTCTATATAGTGTTTTTCTGACAGACACTATATAAGCTTAATCATATCTTTATCTACCAATATCTGCTTGGGTTTATCGCGCATATTATAGTCCGACGACAAGGAAAAACCATAAGCACCGGCATTTAGAATTGCCAGAATATCTCCCATTCTAACTTGCGGCAAATCTCTGTCGTAAGCAAATGTATCCTCCTCGCATAACTGCCCTACCACATCATATTTTTCAGTAGTACCGCTAGGATTGGACAGATTGATAATTTTGTGATAAGCATCATAATACATCGGGCGTATTAAATGATGAAAACCCGAATTTACCCCCACAAATTTTTTAGAATAACCTTGTTTGACCACATTTGCCTTTACCAAAAGAACACCTGCCTCACTTACTAAAAATTTACCGGGTTCAAATTTAATCGTAAGCGGATTTGAAATTGTTTTTAATTTATTTTCGATATAGCCCGCATAACTCTTCAAGTCGATATCAGGGTCAGTTTTGTGGTATTTTACCTTAAAACCACTGCCTAAATCTATGTATTTTAACTTGGAAAAATGCTTGGAAAAATCAAAAATAGCATCGACCGAACGGGCTAAATCCTGCCATGATTTAACATCAGAGCCCGTATGCAAATGCAAGGAATCTACTTGTAAACCTTGGCCAACAAAATCTAAAATTTGATCTATTTGATTTATCGGAATGCCAAATTTTGAATTGTTATGCGCCGTAGCAATTTTTTGATTACCTTCGATAGCATTTCCCGGATTAATGCGCAAACCGATTTTTACATCGGGATAATTTTTAAGAATAAAAGGCAAATATTCCGTTGCACCGATATGTACATGAATGCCTTGGTCAAAAGCAAAACTTAATTCATCAAAATCAGGACAGCTGGGCGTAAAAACGATTTCTTCTTTTGTAAATCCGACTGCTAGTGCCCTTCTTATTTCATTGGGCGATACCGCATCTATACCACCGCCTAAGTTTTTTATAATTTTTAAAATCTCAGGATTTTCATTGGCTTTCATCGCATAATGAATTTGATGAGAAAAACCCGAAAAAGCCTCTTGTAATTCGTGATATTGTTTTCTGATTAATTCCGCATCATAAACATAAAGCGGCGTGCCGTATTCACTTGCAATATTTAATAATTTTGAAGCATCCATTTTAACTTATTTTAATATAACAATTTCTTCCGAATCATTTATCACCACAATCTCCATTTTTTCAATGGCATCTTGCACCAGTGCATCGACATCGAGTTTTGCACATTGCGATTGCACATATTCTAATTGTGCTTTGGTTTCCGGAGATTTTGGGGTAAACATACTACAGGCATCGTCGTGGGGCAAAATTGAAATGTCAAAAGTGCCAATTCGGTTGGCAATATTTATAATTGTTTTTTTGTCCAATGCAACGAGCGGGCGCAAAACCAACAAATCGGTAGCGTCTTCTGTAGCCCTCATATTTTCAAGGGTTTGCGAAGCTACTTGACCCAATGAATCACCTGTAATCAAGGCTTTTGCTTTTTCGATTTCCGCTATTTTCGTGCCAATTTTGAGCATAATTCTACGCAATAAAATCAATCGCAAACGCGAATCGGTGTGCTTGGCAATGGCTTCTTGAATATCCAAAACGGGAATTAACAACAGCTTGATTTGTCCCTGAAAATCTGTCAACTTTTTGGTCAGCATTTTAACCTTTTCTATCGATTTTGGTGAGGTTTTGGGGACAGAATGAAAATGCGCTGCCGTTATATGCAGTCCTCTATTCATAGCCATAAAGGTAGATACAGGCGAATCAATACCACCTGAAAGCATCGCAATGGCTTTGCCGGAAGTGCCCACAGGAAAACCACCTACGCCTGCAATAATTTTGGAATAAATAAGCGTATATTTTCCTCTTACTTTGATGTGCAATTTAAAATCGGGATGCGACAAATTTACTTTTTTTTCAAAAGCTACATTTATAGCACTTCCTACTTGCCTGCCTACTTCCATGGAATCAAAAGGCACCGACTTATTGATGCGTTTGCTAACCACTGCAAAAGACTCAAATTCTTGGGTATATCTGCCTACGTGTTCCAAAGATTTTTCAATGATTTCATCCATCGTGATACCCGAAGTGTCAGCAACATAAAAACCCGTTATACCAGGTGTGTTCTTCACTTTGTAAACAATTTCGGATAAAATATCTTCCGGAATTTCTTTAATGATTTCAATAAAATAAGAACCGCCAAAGGCTTTGGAAAAGGACAAATAATCTTTGTAATTTACCAATTTTCGTTTTAGGTTTCTAACCAATTGTTTAATAAAAATCCGTTGATTTTGTCCTTTTAAATAAATTTCTTCAAAATTGATAATCAATACTTTACTTGTCATATCCTTGTTCTTACATTAATAAAAATCGCGTTCTATCTCCTCAAAATCAATGATATCGACTGCCTCTTCCTCTGTGGGAGCTACGGACATAAATTCAGGAAATTCCTCATAATCAATACCTTCCATAAGAATAACAATCGATTTATTCTTTTTGAACTGTTCAATTTTATTTTGATATTTTAGCAACAATTCCGATAATTCCTCCAAGGAAATATATTCATCTAACACACGAAAAATATAATGTAAGTTTGGATTTTTTTTGAAAATATTTTGCAATTCACTCTCAAATTGCGCTTTGCTTTTGGGTAAAATTATTTTGTATTTAGCTTGTGCCATATTTTGGTATTAAAAAAGACAAATGTATTAATATTTTTTTGTTTGGGATTTAATTTGAGCCAAATCCTTTTAAAATTTTATCCAAAATAACCCGTGCCAATTTTTCTTTACTTTCAATAGTCCATCCGGCAATATGCGGACTAAAAATAACTTGATCCATTTTAATCAATTTTTGAAAATCAGGCGGGAAGTTATGTGCTTCAAACATATTTTCAAACGATGACTTTTCGTATTCGAGCACATCTAGACCGGCACCTAGAATTTTTTTATTTTCCAGAGCTTGTACCAAGTCGTGTGTATCAACTACTGTCCCCCTAGCGGTATTCAATAGATAGAAAGGTTTTTTAAATTGGTTTATGAATGCTTTATCTACCATTTTATAAGTCAAATCGGTATGTGGCACGTGTAAGCTGAGCACATCGGATTTTGCTTGCAATTCCGCCAAACTGACCTGACGGGCATCGGCATTGCCAAGATTGGGCAAAATATCATAAGCCAAAACTTCGGTATCAAAACCGCGTAGTTTTTTGGCAAAAGCTTTTCCCATATTTCCATAACCGATAATGCCGACCGTTTTACCGTCCAATTCTACGCCTCTGTTTTCTTCGCGTTTCCAGATGCCTTGACGCACTTCTTTATCAACTATATTTATACGATTTAATAGATTTAACAGCAAAGCTAAGGTGTGTTCCCCTACTGCATTTCGGTTCCCTTCGGGGGCATTAAATAGTTGTGTTCCTTGCTTTTTTGCTTGTGTCAAATCGATATTCTCAAGACCGGCACCCACCCGACCGATAAACTTTAGATTGCTTGCTTTTTGTAGAAATTTTTTATCAATAGGAAAACGACTTCTAATTACAATTCCATCATATTCCGAAATAATATCTTCAATTTTTTCCTTGGGCGAAACATAATCTTCATCCACCTCAAAGCCTGCTGCCAACAAACCCTTTTTTAAAAGTTCGTGATTGGTATCTAAGAGTAAAACTTTCATGTGTTTTTAATTTTATTTTTTTTTATTAGGTAACACATGTAACCACCATATTCGTAGCTTTGTGTGTAAAGAGAATTATACATGGTGGTTTCATAATTTATCTGGGAACTTCTACGCTTTCTACAATCATTTTGATAACGGCATCTTCATCAAAGCCTTCCATTTCGTATTCAGGATTAAGGATAATTCTATGGCGCAATACATTGGGCAAAACCGTTTTTACATCATCGGGAATTACAAAATCGCGTCCTTGGATAGCAGCAAAAGCTTTAGCCGTATGCATAGTTGCCAACGAAGCACGTGGCGATCCGCCCAAGAACAAATGCGAATGGTTTCTGGTTTTGTAAATAATGTCGGCAATATAATTTAGTATTTTATCGTCGATAAGCACGTCATAAATCAGTTGTTGAAAACGCAACAAATCCGCTTCGGAAAGCACAGGAGAAATCAGGGTTTCGGGTTTGGCGCCTTTACGCGCGTTTTGAGTTTTCAAAATATTAACTTCCTCTTCCTTATTGGGATATTCCACCTTGATTTTAAACAAAAAACGGTCTAATTGCGCTTCGGGCAAGGCATAGGTTCCTTCTTGTTCTATTGGGTTTTGGGTCGCAATCACAAAAAAAGGCGGTTTTAAATCATAATTGTTATTGTCGATGGTAATTTGCCTTTCTTCCATTGATTCAAAAAGTGCCGCTTGTGTTTTTGCAGGAGAACGGTTGATCTCATCTATCAAAACAAAATTACTAAAAATGGGTCCTTTGTGAAATTCAAATTCTTGTGTCTTTACATTATAGATAGTTGTTCCCAATATATCCGAAGGCATTAAATCGGGGGTGAATTGTATTCTGCTAAAACCGGTTTGCAATGTTTTTGACAAAAGCTTGGCGGTGATGGTTTTGGCAACGCCGGGAACGCCTTCAATCAACACGTGTCCATCCGATAAAAGTGCCGTTAAAAGCATCTCGATAAAATCGTGTTGCCCAATAATAATTTTGGCCAGTTCGTCCTTAATCTGATCAACTGCCGTTTTTAATTTTTCAATTTCAATTCTATTTTCGTATTCCATTATAAATATATTTCGTGAAATTTATTTCGCTTTTTTAATCTCGTTTATCAGTTTGTCGAGTTCGAGTACTTGTTTTGCCAAAACAACATCAGATTTATTGATGATATCCATCAAATTAAAGAGTTTTTTGACGTCCCCGATGTCCGTTTTGGTTTTTTCGCCAATTTTATGCATTAAATCGGCATTCCATTCGCTTGTGTCTAAATACAATTTTGTGCGCAGATAATCCATAAAATGATTTACGTGCATACTTGCCATTCGCTTGTGTTCCTTGTTGACGATATACATATCCGAAATCGTTTTGGTGAACGAGAGTGTTTCATTTTTTAAAGGTTCTACTATCGGAATGGCACGTTGCTTTCGTTTTCCTTCAAAAATAATATAAAAAATCAAACCTATAAGGAATAATCTGTATGACCAACGAAAAGCATCGTTTGAAAAAACATATTGCAAAGCCCCTTTTTTGCCAACGGAATTTTGATAATGCACATCCCAATATACCGGCTTTTTTTGATTTATATAAGATAAAATTCCGGAAAAATAATCGGCATTATTGTTTTTTAGAATAAAATAATTGGTAAAAACATAAGGAAAAGTATGTAAAAATATCTTGCCTTTTCCATATTTAAAAGAGACAAAATTGTATAGATCTTTATCCTTTTTGTCTATAAAACTTCCCAGAACAGTCGCTTGGTGTTTAGGACTTACAGAATCTAAATCCCGAATGATGTTTGCATAAGCAATTTTATCAAAGATAATAGAATCTTGGCCTTGTAGTTTTGGACTGGTCAATTTTAATTGTAGCTTTCTGTCAACTTGCGTAGTATTGTAATACCAGCCCGGTTTGATATGCAAACTATCCAACAAATTTTTGTCAAAATTTTCTGAACTAATGAACATACGGTTGCCATTTTTGACCCATTCCAATAAGGCATTTAGGTTGGTTTCTCCTAAATTAACTTGTTGATTATAAAGAATATAAGTGCCTTTTGCATATTTATTTTTAGACAAAAACACATAAGGCGATGTAGAGATATCTTGCAAAGCATGACCAAAAATTTTCTCCGCCTCTTGATGGGCAACATAAGTGCCAAAAGGTATTTTGTGATGCGTAGAAAAACTAGGATACCAATTGATATTCTTGCGGCTGCTTTCCCCAAAAATCATCAGTACAAAAAGCAACAAAACAATTGATATTAAAATTTTATCTTTTCTAGTCATATATAATTATGGGTGCGTTTAGCTTATAGGCTTTGCAAATATAATGAAATTAGTTTGGCTGCGTTGAAAAAATTTATTTTAAAGTAGTTTATTAATATTATTCCAAATAATTATATAACATCTCTCAATTCATCTAAAAAAGAAAAACCAATTGTCTTATCTTATTTGAGGAAAGCCTACTACCTTTCAAGATAACAGATGCCATTTCTCCATAAGCCATTTTTAATAAAAATGCAGAAACGAAAAGGAAATAAAACTATTGTAACTTGGGGTTTTGACAGTGGAATGACGTATCCATTTAATTTAATCTAATGAAATTGACAATGAATATGGAAGAAGCCATTGGAAATGTTTTTAAACTTGGACTATCCAAATTAAAAACGCTATGTGAAAAGCAATAAGGCTTACCAATTAAAATATATATAATTGCAGTTTTTTCTTTTAATTAATAACTTTTATATGGTTTGTTCTTAAACTGAAAAATTAGCGCTAAAAAATCTATTATTATGTATATTCAAATCATTTAGCAAATTTTCGTATGAGATTAATTTAAATTATAGTATGATGAGTTTAAGGATAATTAGATATGTGATTGTATTAATTTTTGTTTTTGCTTGCCAGCTCAGAAAAAAAATATTTTGATGATGTCAAGCCTCAAAAGGCAACTAGTGTATATTTACCTTATGGGATATACATTCGGATTATTGCTTTAGCCTCTCCCTTTCAATCAAATGATAATACAGCAAACTGGATGTTTGATAATTATACTGCTCAGGATGTTTTAAAAATTATATCTACAATGCAAGCAGATTGTCTAGAACGATCTATTACAGGCAAACAAGACACATACAAGGAAGTTCCTGTTGATGAAGGGGAAGCGCCGATGATAGTTCTTGAATTTCTATACGCTGCGATAGAAGCAGGAAGTCCTGATTGCATTATTGTTACTAAATTAAACTTTAAACCCCGTATTAAAGTTTGTGCTTAACCGAAAGTTTGGTGCTTAGAATTCGCCTACTTTTCATTTACTAAACGTTATCAACAGGCGCTTAATCCAAAACCATCCTTATCATAAAACCAACACCCCCTTAAAGCAACGCCACACCCGTACCCGGCAAGTTAGGTAAGCTTATTTTGCCATCTTCTAATGTTGCACCGGCAGCAATATCTTTTTTGAGCAGAATAGCACCATCCAAATCGGAAAAATCACAAAGTGGCAACAACTGTGCAGCTGCCGAAATACCTACGGATGACTCCGTCATACAACCAATCATCGTTTTAATACCTTTGCTTCTGGCTTCTGTAAGCATGCGTCTGGCAGGTGTAATACCGCCGGCTTTTACCAATTTTACATTGATGCCATCAAAGCTTTCTATACATTTTTTGACATCGTCTTCCGTACGAATAGACTCATCAGCAATAACAGGCAACGCACTGTGTTCTTTTACGTATTTCATCGCTTCGTATTGGTCATACGCCATGGGTTGTTCTATGAATTCAACGCCCAAGTCTTTTAAAATCAAGCTGTTTTTGATAGTTTGTTCTGCCGTCCAAGCGGTATTGGCATCAATTCTAAAGGGTTTGTCTGTAATACTTCTTAATGACTTTACAATCTCAATATCGTGTTCCGTACCTAATTTTATTTTATAAACCGGCCAAGGTTTTTCGAGCAATTTTTGTTTCATTACCTCTATGCTGTCAATGGCAATGGTATAAGTGCTCAAGGGCAAATTATCAATAGAATAGTTCCATAATTGCCACAAAGCTTTTCCTTGTAATTTCCCGTATAAATCGTTTGCGGCTTCATCTAAGGCAGCCATCAAAAAACGAAAATCTTTTAAATGTGGATACAAAAAATGATCCCAAAAATCTTCGGGCGTAGTAAACGGATATGCTTCGATTAAAGGTTTTAATGTATCTAATTTTTGCTGCATATTTTCCAAAGAAAAACCATAGTAGGTATTTTGCGTTGCTTCGCCGTATCCTGATTTACCATCTTGCGACAATTCAACAATAAAAGTATTCTGAAAACTGTGTACCGATCTGGAAATCCCAAAGGGGTGTTGCATTTCTAAGGTATAATGATGCGAACTTACTTTCATAAAACTAATTTTTTAATTAACCAACTTATCCAATTTTATTTCCTCCAAATAACTCAAGGCATTCGGTCCTTCCATAAACAGCAGATCCAACACACTCAGGTTTGGCATAAAATCAAAACGGTCGTCAAACATTTGAGTATATTTAGGCAAATCGTTTTCAATAGGTAACTTTTTTTTAGCATTTTTTAAACGTCTAAAATCCGATATATCTTTGTATTCTCTAATGAACTCATCTGTCTTATCAAATTGAAAATCAATATCTAATAAATCGTTAAGTGTTTCAATTGTTTTGATATTCAAATCGATTAAATACTTAAATTTTTGATGAAAAATCGGGTACAAATCATCCTCATAAAATTCAAAATAAGGCGAGGTACGATAAGCAGTTTCCAAACTTCGCCAATGCAATTTTTGCCAATCAAAATCATTTGAGATCAAGACATCTTTATAAATTTG
>JANTGO010000012.1 GCA_024763015.1 Flavobacteriaceae bacterium | reverse complement strand
AATGGTACACCGGTTGATTGTGTGAAGTTGGCAATTGGTGAAGTGTTGGAGCGAAAGCCCGATTTGATTGTTTCGGGTATCAACCACGGTGCCAATTCTTCCATCAATGTCATTTATAGCGGTACGATGTCGGCGGCGGTTGAAGGAGGGATTGAAGGCATCCCATCCATAGGATTTTCATTGTTGGATTTTCATTGGGATGCTGATTTTGAAGCTTCAAAACATTATGCCGAAATCATTGCCAAAGATGTATTGACAAATGGTTTGCCAAAAGGAATTGTCCTAAATGTAAATGTGCCAAAAATACCTTTGTCAGATATTAAAGGCATAAAGGTAGCAAGACAAGCGCATGATAAATGGGAAGAGTCTTTTGACAAGAGAAAGACACCCCACGGACGTGATTATTATTGGTTGACCGGTGTGTTTGAAAGTTTTGACAAAGGGACAGATACCGATGTCTATGCCTTAAACAATGCTTACGTTTCCGTAGTCCCCGTTCATTTTGATATGACGGCACATCAGTGGATAGAGAAGCTTAAATTTTTAGAGAAATAGTGGATAAATATCCTCATTCAAAATGTTTTATAAATTAAAAAGACAAATCAAAAAAACACTCAAGTCTGTTTCTGTTCCCGGATTTTCGGGTATGTCTTTTTATGACTTGCTGTCATTGTATTGGAAAGGTATTTTTGAGGGTTTTATCACCGTCAGGGCAGGGGCAATTGCTTATAGTTTTTTTATGGCTATTTTTCCGTTTTTGTTGTTTACTTTATCTTTGATTCCGCTAGTGCCAATCGATCATTTTCAGTCCGATTTTATCGCTATGATTCACGATATCATTCCACCAAAAACATTTGACGTTATCGATAATGTTATTTTGGATATTGCCACGAAACCCAAGAATGGCCTTTTGTCGATTAGTATATTGTTGTCTATTCTTTTTATGGCAAATGGTGTGAATGCCATTTTAACGGGCTTTGAGGAATCGGTGCATAAAATTATAGGTAGAAGAAATATCTTTAAGCAATATTTTGTTGCCTTAGGTTTGTCCTTAGTATTGGTTTTGATACTGTTTGTTACGGTAGTTGCCGTTATTTATTTTGAAATTATTGTCGTGTATAACTTAAAAGAATCCGGTTTGATTGAGGATTATGATTTTTGGGCTATTCTGGGTAAAAATCTATTTTATATCTTAATGGTGCTCATTTCGGTATCATTATTGTATTACTATGGAACGAGAGAGGGAAAGCGATTGAAATTTATTTCGCCCGGAAGCATTATGACAACCTTATTGGGCTTGGTTACATTTTATTTCTTTCAGATTTATATCGATCATTTTTCCCGTTACAACCAGCTATATGGGTCAATTGGTGCTTTTTTAATTTTAATGTTGATGATTTGGCTCAATTCACTCATATTATTGTTGGGGCACGAACTAAATATGGCTATTTTGAAATATAGAAAGCTCAATTTGTCTCCAACCTAATTTGTGCGATTATGTTCGAAGAGAAGTGCCAATGCTCTGAGAAATAAATGTTTATACAAAAAGTAAGAATACTCGTAGGTATTTGAAACTTTTTTATAAATCATTTAGGCTCAAATGATTGGTGTTTATCGAAGAAGATAATCATACAACTTAGGTTTAATCAAGAATAATTTGCAAATAAGCAAAAAAATGAATATCTTTAAACCCTAAATTAAAAACAATAAGCATATGAAAAAGTTATTTTTTACTTTACTAGTTTTAGTAAGCTATATGAGCATCAATGCTCAAGACGTGATCGGTAAATGGAAATCTATTGACGATGAAACAGGAAAACCTAAATCTATCATTGAAATTTACCAACAAGGTGATAAAATTTATGGTAAAATTATTCAATTGTTGACCGAAGAAAACAAAGATGGTGTATGCCATACATGCGAAACCAAGTACAAGGATAAAAATATTATTGGCTTGGTCATCCTTAAAGACCTTGTCAAAGATGATGATGAGTATAATGACGGTGAAATTACCGACCCGAAAAATAATAAAACCTACAGTTGCTACATTAAATTGGAATCTCCAAATAAATTGAAAGTTCGTGGTTATTTAGGTTTTTCTCTTTTGGGAAGAACACAGTATTGGTATAGAGTTACAGAATAAGTATCAAACTAATAAAATACAAACAGGCGTCTTCAAATTTTGAAGACGCCTGTTTGTTTTAGCGATATTTTTTAGGAAGAATTTTAAGGTTTATCAGAAAATACTCATATCTCCTTTACCTTCCCTAATAATTTCAGGCGCATCTTGACTGAGGTCAACAATCGTAGAAGCTACATTATTACCATAACCCGCATTGATTATGACATCTACTTGTTTGTGCCATTTTTCGTAAATGAGTTCGGGGTCTGTGGTGTATTCTACAACTTCATCATCATCTTTGATAGAAATATTTACAAGAGGATGTCCTAAGGTTTCAATTATTTTCAGTAAAACTTGATTGTCAGGAATACGCATCCCGAAGGTTTTACGTTTTTTAAAAATTTTGGGCAAATTGTTGTTTGCCGGCAAAATCATCGTGTAAGGACCAGGAAATGCTTTTTTCAAAATTTTAAACGTGGCGGTATCTATTTGCTTGGTGTATTCTGACAAATTATGCAAGTTGTTAAACAAAAAAGTAAAATTGGCTTTATCTGCTTTAACACCTTTTAGTTGGGCAAGTTTCTCAATAGCTTTGGTGCTTTTGATACTTGCCCCCAAACCATAAACCGTATCGGTGGGGTAGATAACCAAGCCACCATTTTGTAAGGTTTCTACCACTTCATCTATTAATATTTGATCGGTAGCATCGTTATATAGTTTGATAAATTTTGCCATAATACAGTTTTTTATTCATTCCCTTTTTTGTAATCTGCTAAGAATTTTGCCAAACCATTATCGGTCAAAGGATGGTTTAACAAAGCTAAAATCGGTTTTAAAGGTGAAGTAACCACGTCAGCACCAATTTTGGCACATTCATTTATATGCATGGAATGTCTCACAGAAGCGGCTAAAATTTCGGTAGTATAACCATAATTGTCATAGACCAATCGGATATCGGCAATTAATTGCAAACCGTTTTCAGAAATATCATCCAATCGTCCTATAAAAGGCGAAACATACGTAGCGCCAGCTTTGGCGGCAAGTAGAGCTTGTCCTACCGAAAATACAAGGGTACAGTTAGTTTTAATGCCTTTATTGCTCAAATATTTAATGGCTTTAACACCTTCTTTTATCATCGGAATTTTTACGATAATATTCGGTGCTATTTTAACCAATTCTTCTGCTTCTTTAATCATTCCTTCAAAATCGGTTGAAATGACTTCTGCACTTACATCGCCTTCTACAATATTGCAGATTTCTCTGTAGTGGTTCAATATGTTTTCTTGACCGGTAATACCTTCTTTTGCCATTAAGGACGGATTGGTTGTTACACCATCTAATATGCCTAATTCATTGGCTTCTTTGATATCTTTAAGGTTGGCTGTATCTATAAAAAATTTCATATACTTTTTTTAATTATTGTTAATTTGATAGAACACAAAAGTACGTTTTTTTTGTTTAACATTAATAAAAAAGTTAAGCAAGAAAAGGTTTTTGTCCATAGTTTTAAAGACAAACATAAAAAAAGTAAAAAAATTATGTTTTTTTTTGAAAAATAATATATATTTGCACTCCCAAAACATGGTGGGTATAGCTCAGCTGGTTAGAGCGTCGGATTGTGGTTCCGAAGGTCGTCGGTTCGAACCCGATTACCCACCCTGAAAACAAAAAACCGATAGGCAGTTGCTTATCGGTTTTTTAGTTATAAGTACGCTTTAAAGTCTATCTAATCATTGGACTTGCGTTTGTTCTTTTTAAATTAACGGCATTGGGATCAACCACTTTTCCTTTAATCTTTAGGATAACCACATTGTTTTTGGCATTAGAATATACCGTAACTGTTTTTCTAAAGGGACCGGGACGATGCGTGTTGTATTTCACGACAATTTTACCGGTTTTTCCGGGCATAATCGGTTCGTTGGGCTTACTCGGAATAGTACAGCCACAAGATGATTTTACGCGATTGACAATTAATGGTGCATCGCCGGTATTGGTAAACTCAAATATGCGTGTGCCATCAGAATTTTTATCAATTTTGCCATAATCGATTTCCAATTGTTTAAATTCAACAACCGGTTTCTTGTCTTGTGAAAAGCCTTGTAATCCTACAACAGCTAATAATAATAGTAAAAATTTTTTCATGGGTATGTTTTTTTCTTAATTTATCTGATTATATTTTTTTGATTTAAGATAAAATATATCTTATTAAACAATATTCAGCTATCTTTTGTTTGTTTCAAAGTTCAAATTTATAATTTTTTTTTAAAAGCACGAACTTTAATAAAAATAAATTAAATTTGCTTTGTTGATTTCAAATTTTGTGCCAAACTACATTTTTTGTCTAATTGATTGAAATTTAACAATCTAAAACAAATAAAATATCATAAAGAAAACGCTAATGAATATTCCTACGAAGTACGATCCTTCAAATATTGAAGACAAATGGTATGCCTATTGGATGAAAAACAATTATTTTCATTCAGAACCCGACGAAAGAGAAGCTTATACAATCGTGATTCCACCTCCAAATGTAACCGGCGTGTTGCACATGGGACATATGCTCAACAATACTTTGCAAGACGTTTTAATCAGACGCGCCCGTATGAAAGGTTATAATGCTTGTTGGGTACCCGGAACGGATCATGCATCGATAGCCACCGAAGCAAAAGTGGTAGCAAAATTGCAAGGAGAAGGCATCAAAAAAGAGGATTTAACCCGCGAAGATTTTTTAAAACATGCTTGGGAGTGGACGCACAAACACGGTGGAATTATATTGGATCAGCTCAAAAAGTTAGGTGCTTCGTGTGATTGGGAACGCACCAAATTTACCTTGGACGACGATATGTACGAAAGCGTTATCAAGGTTTTTGTCGATTTATACAACAAAGGAAAAATATATCGCGGTTTTCGTATGGTTAACTGGGATCCGGTTGCCAAAACAACGGTTTCTGATGAAGAGGTAAATTATGCAGATGAAGCAGGACATCTTTATTATGTAAACTATACGATTATTGGCGAAGAAGGTAAGTATATACAAATTGCCACGACAAGACCAGAAACTATTTTGGGCGATACTGCCATTGCTGTAAGTCCTGAAAATGAAAAATATGCAGCTTTTATCGGTAAAAAAGCCTTGGTGCCAATTGCCAATAGAGAAATTCCTATTATTGCTGATGATTATGTCGATCCGGAATTTGGAACCGGTGCTTTAAAAATTACACCCGCTCACGATCCAAATGATAAGGAAATAGGCGAACGTCATCATCTTGAGATTATCGATATTTTTAATGAAGATGCTACGCTAAATTCCAATGGATTGCATTATCAAGGCAAAGACCGCGATGTGGTCAAAAAAGAAATAGCAGAAGAGCTCAAAGAAAAGGGCTTTTTGGATAAAATAGAAAAGTACAACCACCGCGTTGGACGTTCCGAACGTACTAATGCAGTGATAGAACCTCGCTTGTCGAGACAGTGGTTTTTAAAGATGAAAGAATTGGCACAACCTGCCATTGATGCCATCAAAAATGAAGAGGTAAAACTAATCCCCAAAAAATTTGAAAATACCTATTTTCATTGGATGGACAATGTTCGCGATTGGAATATTTCACGTCAATTATGGTGGGGACATCGCATTCCTGCATACTTTTACGGCGAAGGAGAAAACGATTTTGTCGTAGCGGAAAATATCGAAAACGCCTTGGCTTTGGCAAGAGAAAAATCCGGTAATAATAATTTGCAATTATCTGATATTAAGCAAGATGAAGATGCCTTGGATACTTGGTTTTCGTCTTGGCTTTGGCCGATGAGCGTCTTTAATGGTATTCTTGACCCTGATAACAAAGATTTTAAATATTACTACCCGACAAACGACTTGGTTACAGCACCCGAAATCCTTTTCTTTTGGGTAGCACGTATGATGATTGCAGGCTATGAATATACCGGAAAAAAACCTTTTGAAAATGTTTATTTAACCGGAATTGTACGAGATAAATTGGGCAGGAAAATGTCAAAATCCCTTGGCAATTCTCCTGATCCTATCAAAATGATGGAAGAACACGGTGCTGATGCCGTTCGCGTTGGAATGTTGCTAACTTCACCGGCAGGAAATGATTTGCCTTTTGATATGGATTTGGTCATGCAAGGACGTAATTTTGCCAATAAAATTTGGAATGGTTTTAGACTGGTTAAATCTTGGGAAACAGATGCCAAAAAAGCACAACCCGAATATGCAAAGACAGCTATAAAATGGTATCAAAACAAGTTTAATGAAACTTTGGAAGGTATAGAAGATGATTTTTCTAAATATCGTATTTCCAATGCTTTAATGCGTATTTATAAACTGATTTGGGACGATTACAGCTCTTGGTTGCTCGAAATGGTCAAACCTGCTTTTGGCGAAAAAATGGATGCGAAAACCTATGCGCAAATTATTGAAATTTTAGAAAATAATCTAAAAGTATTACACCCTTTTATGCCTTTTATCACCGAAGAAATTTGGCAATATATCAAGGAACGAACACCCGAAACGGCTATGATTATTTCGGATTATCCCAAACAGCAAGCTTTTGACGAGGTGTATATTGCACAAATGGATCAAGTGCAAGCAGTCATTTCAAATATCCGAAAAGTCAGAAAAGAAAAAAATATTCCGCAAAAAGAAGCAATAAAATTGGCTGTTTTGGAAAACGAAAAAATTCAAGATGAATTTGCTTCGATAATTATAAAAATGGGAAATGTTTCTGCTATTGAAAAAATTAAGGAGCCTATGGATAATGCCGGTGCTTTTCGTGTGAATTTAAACGAATATTTTATACCCTTGGAAGGACTGGTCGATGAAGCGGAAGAACTAAAAAAATTAACCGAAGAACTCAAATATACAGAAGGATTTTTGAAAGGGGTACAAAAAAAGTTGAGCAATGAAAGATTTGTCAACAATGCGCCTCAAAAAGTGGTTGAAATGGAAAAGAAAAAAGAAGCAGACGCCTTAGAAAAAATCCAAATTTTGAAAAAACGATTAGGCATAGATTAATAAATAGGGCGTAAAGAACCCATTAAAACCATAATCCATAAATTAATAAAAATAAACACATGAAAAAAATAAGTATTTTAAGTATAATAGCTTTGTTTTTCCTTGCGTCTTGTAACAATGATAAAGCGGAAAAATCTATAAAAACGAATGAGCCAAGTGCCACAAAAGATATACAAAAACTTGATAAAACAACAGTTAGTTGGAAGTTGGATCAAGATGCCTCAAGTGTGCATTGGACAGGTTACAAGACCACTAAGAAAGTAGCCGTTTCGGGAACTTTTCAAAAATTTGCTATTTCCGGTGTAAAACCAAGCACAGACTTGCTCAAAACAATAGAAGGGGCAAAAATTAATATTAACGTGTTTTCTATTTTCTCTAATGAAGAATCACGCGATAAAAAATTGGTCGAATATCTGTTTGGACATATGATGCAAACCAATGCCATTGAAGCCAGAGTGGAAAAAATACATCCTGATACACAGATAGTTGATATCAATGTCAATATGAATAATCACGAGAAAATTGTTCCGATGAAATTGCAAGTAGATGCAGAGAAAGGACTAATAACAATGAGTGGAAAAATTGATTTAGTCAAAGATTTTGATGCCGGCGAGCCCTTGTATTTTTTGCATACCGCTTGCTTTGATTTGCACAAAGGGAAAGATGGCGTCAGTAAAACTTGGCCGGAGGTTGGCGTGAAGGCAATCTTAAAATTTGAAAAAAAATAAGCATATAAATTTTTGGAATGAGGTAAGTCTCAACGATAATCAAAGTCTGATTAGTAAATAAATATGAAAAATATACATTTTATAGCCATTGGTGGTGCAGCTATGCACAATTTGGCGATTGCTTTGCACAAAAAAGGATATCATGTAAGCGGTAGCGATGACGTTATTTTTGATCCATCCAAATCGAGATTGGAAAAATATGGCTTGCTACCTAAAGACTTTGGTTGGTTCCCTGAAAAAATTAATAAAGATATTGATGCGGTAATCTTAGGCATGCACGCCAAGCCCGATAACCCTGAATTGCTTAAAGCTAAGGAATTGGGACTAAATATTTATTCATATCCCGAGTATTTATACCAACAAAGCAAGAACATGCATCGGGTAGTAGTGGCCGGTTCGCACGGTAAAACGACCATTACTTCTATGATTTTGCACGTGTTGGATAAGTTAGGCATTGCGGTCAATTATATGGTCGGTTCTCAGCTTAAAGGTTTTGAGACGATGGTAAAATTGGATGATTCATTAGACACCATTATTTTAGAAGGCGACGAATATCTATCTTCACCCATAGACGACAGACCAAAAATTTTTTGGTATCACCCACATACAACTGTGATAAGTGGTATTGCTTGGGATCATATCAATAAATTTCCTGTTGAAGAAGATTACAACCATTTGTTTGCTGAATATATTGAAACGATTGAACCGGGAGGTAAGCTGATTTACAACGCAGAAGATAAAATATTAAAGCAATACGCTGAGCAATCTAAAGGGAACATTGACAAAATTCCTTATAAAACACCCAAATTTGTGACCAAAGATTCTGTTTATTTTTTGGAAACCTCTCAAGGGGAAGTTCCATTGCAGGTTTTGGGTAAACACAATATGCAAAATATTGAAGCTGCCAGAAAAGTTTGTCTGACTTTAGGTGTTTTAGATGCCGATTTTTACCAAGCAATACAAAGTTTTAAAGGAGCGGACAAACGTTTAGAAAAGATTTTTGATAAAAATGGTCAAGTTATTTTTAAGGATTTTGCCCATGCGCCTTCAAAGGTAGGAGCCAGTGTGGCAGCGGTAAGAAATGCCTATCCTGATAAAAAAGTAATTTCGGTTTTAGAGTTACATACTTATAGTAGCCTCAATAAAGATTTTCTGCCACAATATAAGGACAAACTCAATTCGGTAGATGAAGCCATCGTTTTTTATTCTCCCAAGGCAATGGCTATCAAAAGAATGTCGCCGATACCAAAAGAATGGATCATTAAAGCTTTTAATAGAGACGATTTAAGGGTGTTTACCAAACCGGAGAAATTACACGAATATTTATACGGTAAATCGTTTAAAAATAGCGTTTTACTCTTGATGAGTTCAGGTAATTACGGTGGATTAGATTTAGAAAAATTAAAAAATCCGTCTTAATGGCAAAAATACCTATCAATGAGTGGGCTTCGGACGATCGTCCCAGAGAGAAACTACTAAACAAGGGCGTCGCATCTTTGTCTGATGCCGAGTTGGTTGCCATTCTGATAGGTTCGGGAAATAGGGAGGAAAGTGCGGTTGATTTATCCAAACGAATATTAAATGCCGCACACAATAACTTGGACGAATTGGGCAAACACTCCATACAAGATTTGATATCTTTTAAGGGAATTGGGCAAGCAAAAGCGATATCTATTGTAGCAGCTTTAGAAATTGGCAGAAGACGCAACGTTTCAAAAGCACTCGATAAAAAGAAAATCACTTCGTCAGCTACTGCTTTTGATATTTTATCTCCAATTTTGTCCGATAAAAATACGGAGGAATTTTGGGTGATATACCTCAAGAAAAATACTGTTACGGGATATGAAAAAATCAGTTCAGGCGGATTGGATGCTTCCATTGTTGACATCCGGCTTTTGATGAAGCGTTTATTGGAAAAAGAAGCAACTGCATTTATCGTTGCACACAATCATCCATCGGGCAACCTGCAACCCAGTAATAGCGATAAAAGTCTAACGAATAAGATTAAAGAAGCAGCTGCCTTATTAAACATTAATTTATTAGACCATATTATCGTTGCCAAGCAATCCTATTTTAGTTTTGTTGATGAGCAAATATTTTAATGATTCTTATTTTTAATATTTCTATTTTAAAAATATGAATGGCTGCCCTTGGGCAGCCACTCATTAGATGGTTGAAATCGTTGTTTATTTGATTAACAATTTTTGTGTCCCCATTCCTTTATTGGTGGTTGTTTTGATAAGGTAAACGCCTTGTGAAAGTCCATCAGTGCTAATATTTACACTTGAAGGGTTTGAAGTGTATTTTTTTGTTCTTACTACTTTTCCCAAAATATCTGTGATTTCTATTGCTTGTATATGCTCATCGTTTTGTGCTTGTACAGAAAAATGATCAGAAGTAACAGGATTAGGGTAAACATTAAAGGCAGTATCAGCAATTTGATTGGTAGCCATAGTTGTAGCAACAAGATCCCAAACAGGAATTTCGGCACAGCCCCCACTACATTCTAGAGTTGCCATTGTTCCGGTTGCTTCGTTGGCTGTAGTGGTACCGCTTCCTTCATCAAAATTTAGCAAAAGTGCAGTGTCTGCATCTGTTGTGTAAGGTGTAGCAGATACATCAGAAGTGTGTAGATTTGCAATATCTTCGGCTGTTTTTTTAACTCTTACTTTGTCGATATAAGCGTAAGGAACCGTTCCTGATCCACCATATCCTACATAAAAGTTAGCGCTACTTCCGGGTGCTGCCTCTAAAGGCAAAGCAGTATGTGTAGTGGCAGTACCTGACGAGTCTGCGGTTACATCAACACCATTTACATAAATCTTTATGGTATTGTCTGTAGAATTGTTTATAACGGCAACATGATTCCATTCGTTTAGGTTGACTACATTGTACAGTGAGTTAACAAAAACTTTATCAACACCACCGTTACTGTAATGTGTAAAATAGATACGTCTGTTGGCGTCTTGGTACATTGTAATAGCAAATTGGTACCATCTTTTTAAGATTACATTGTTGTGAATATCCGCATCGGTAGGGTAGAACCAAGCTTCAATAGTGTAATCAGTAGCGCCATTCATCATGTCTAATGTGGTGTCATTTGGGTACTTTACACGACTATTGGCACCATCGAACAATAATGTGTAATCTTGCGCAAATGCAATGCTTTGGATAAGCAATACAAAACTTAATAATAGTAATTTTCTTTTCATCTTTTTTTGTTTTTAGGGGTTAGTATTTATTTTTTTAATATTTGTGTACTTGCTTTAAAATTAATGGTTTTGGCTATTAATATATAGCTTCCTACTGGAAGTTCACGTAAATCTATTTTAATTTCATTGTTGTTTTTATTGATTTCTACAGGAATTTGTTTCCCGGATAAATCATAAATGCTAAAAGTAACATCGTCGAGATTTATCCCAGTTCCTTGATTATGAATGTTGATAAAATCAGTAGTAGGATTAGGGTAAACATTTAGGTTGTTGCTAAACATCTCTTCATCAATAGCAGAACTGCCATTTGGATCATAGTCGAAATTCCACTGTACGTTTCCGCTTGTGTTGCTGGCTATTACACTTACACGAAATGCCGCATCTTTTAAGCGATTTCTATGTACATTTTGAAATTTAAAGTAAGCTTTGGTGTGATCATCTATTGCGAAATCGGTACTTTGATCCGGTGTAAAGTTTGCATTGTAACGTCCGGTATTGGATAATCGCATTTGATCAAAATCTGCTATGATAAAACCGGAGTAACCGCTGTGATATCTTTCGCCTATATTCAAAGCTACATTTGAACTGTTTAGATGAAAATGGTTGTTGGGATTGCTATCTCGCTCTACGCCATCTACAAAGAGGCGTGTGGTATTTCCGGTAGTAGAAACCGCGATGTGATGCCATTGTCCTATTTGTAATTTTGTACCGCTATGGTTGGAATGCAAAGCATCTTGACTGGCAGGTGATTTAAATACGACGGAATAATCATTGCTTGTAACATCTTCTATCTCAAAAGCATAAAGAAGTTCTTGGTCTAGGATTACATCACCGTTTTGGTTGCCACTGTGTAGTCTAATCCAAGTTTCAAAGGTGTAATCATGGTTGAATATCAAATCATAATTTGCGGTTTGTCTAGCGTAGCAATGTTGACTTCCCGAAAATTTACCGTAGCCGTTATAACTGCCTTGTGGTGCATAAACAGCAATTTCAGACCATGAATTGAGGTAATAACCGCCATTCACTTTTCCTTTTACTCTAAACTGATAGACATGTCCGGTAGGATTGGTGTATGCATAATCTTGCCCAATGATACCGGTAGCGACAGTTTGCCAAGAGCCGTTATCAATTTTTCTTTCTAAGGTATATTCTTCATAATTTACATTTCTGGCGATATCCCAATGTACATTAAAGTCGTTTCCGTTTCCCGTGGACGTAATACTGGTGATTTGAGGTTCGGGAATCATATCAAGAACACCACCTAAAATGGTATTATAGCCTGGTCTGGAACTATCCCATCCCTGCAAATTATACCAGCCATTGTGTTCGGAGCCTGTATTATACCATCCCCAATTTACATAATAATAAGGTGCGCCATTCATATATTTGTATCCTGTAGCAACTATAGCATGTCCTTCGTGATTGGTTTTTTCGATGGCGAGTGGTACCGGAATTCTATCTTGCATGCTTTGGTACATTTTACTCCAAAATCCTGAAGAAGATTCATTTTCATAATGTCCGGTATATCTGAAATAGTTGTCCAATATGAAGGGTACTTTATTAACATTACTGCTCGAACCACTCGGTTCAAAATTCATTTCTATGGCTAGGTCTATATCATAAACCAATTTTCCAACGGCCTCACGTTGCACATCTGTTGAGTTTACATACATATATCTGTCTAACATATTTGTCCAGTCATAAGGCTCTTTGTCAAAAAAAGCGGTATGCCTTTTTAGGGAACCATTGTAACTATCGTTATAGGTATTATTGCCTACGCCGATAATAGGCCATTGAAAATAATCTAAGATTTGTGCGGTCGATATAGCGACACAACCTGCAGAGCAATTTGATGGGGTATAGTAATTGGTTACATTGACAATATTATTTTGATCGTCTATACAGTTAACGCTACCCCATTCACAAGTAACAAAATTGCCTATATCACTTTGTGTAGAACGGTTTTGACTTATAGTTTGGGGTGTTAGCCAATCTAATTGAGTGACGTCATCAAGTCTTGCCAATTGCGGTTGGTCGATAAAATGATTGTTTTGTATCAAAAATTTTCCTTCCTGAATAACAGCATCTGCTACATAGTTATTCTGATTTTTATGTACTAAAACGTATCCTCCTTCAGCAAAATTAACTGCAAAATTAAGATTTTTTGTAGTGTTGAGGTCAATAACATTGCTTGGGGTTTTTGCAATCCCAAAATTTTCAAAATAAAAATTTCTAGCAAAGTAGGCAATATCTTTTTGATTGATTTGGGCGTTGCCGGTTTGATAACCTACTAGTATGCATAGTAAAAATATAATATGTCTGCCTGTTTTATTCATAATCTTAAATTTTTGTGCCGTTAATATAAATACTGTAATTGCGTCGAGCTAAGTTAATAATTTTAATTGTTCTTATAGTCTCCTAAAGGTAGATAAGTGTCCGGTTCATGTTCCCAAGTATTTTGTTTGCTAGCTTTTATATAGTAGTCATAAGTTCCTAAGACTTTTAGTTTAACAAAATCATTTTGAGGTGAAAATTCGGTAACATTATCATCTAAATTTAATTGTAGCAATGTGTACTGATCTACTATTAAGGGTGTTTCTCTGTCGGGTGTAAATTCAGTCGGGTAACGATCGATGGTTGACAAGCGAATGTTATCTACCGAACCTTTAAAAAAGTCCATACTCGAACCTCTATACATATAATTAAACCCTAGCCAGGTGTCGCTTTGTGCTTGCATCCAAATGGGATCGGAACTGCTGTCTATCAATTTGCCGTTGATATAAAATTTTGCCAATCCATCACTGGAGGATCTGGATATTGCCACGTGTACCCATTCGTCAAAATGTAAGTTTTCGGCAGCACTGTCAGATTGCATGGAGGCTATTTGTGCATCGTCTCCTGCTTGTAATTTACCATATTTAATAGCATAATCCCCATCGTCATCGTTTATGATGTAGAGTTCAAAATTATGACGTCGGTCGCCAATACAAGCACCTCCGGCATAAGCGCCACTAACGGCGTCTCTGTTTCCGATGAGGACATCAGGGTCTGCCTTAATCCAAAGTTCGTAAGTCCAATCTCCTTCGGGCAATGAACTTAAATCGTTTTGATGGCTCCCGCTGAATGCATAAATGCGTAAATCAGGGTCATTGATATCCGAACCGGGCATTTTTAGCGATACCAATCCGTGAACGATAAGACTTCCCGGATATTCGGGCAGGTCTTTCTTTTTACAAGAATTGGTTAAAAAAAACAAATTTAAAACGAAGATAGATAAGATTATTTTTTTCATCTGTATAATATTTTTTTAGTTAATTGGCAGAATACCATCCATTTATCGATACATCTTCATTGGGAACACCATATTGCGGATCGACACCGCCAAATGTATAAAAAGGCAATCCCATGATTTCTAATTGTTGTGCCGGAATAGGGAAATGAAGCAAGGAACCATCTTGTAATTTTCCCAATCTCCTCATATCAAAATATTCTATTCCCATACCCGTTAAAGGTAATTCTATTGTTCTTTCATAGATAATGGCATTCATAATTTCAATTCCGTTATTTGACACATCAGGCAAATGTCCTCTGGTGTGTCTGGTGCCATTGTTTACCACTGTTGCCGCTTCGGGAAATCTGTTTAAGTGCACCAAAGCTTCTGCTTTTAGTAGGTCGTTTTCACATTTTCGCATCAATATGACAGGCGCTGAGAAATTTGCTTGGAAATAACTGTCAAATCTGGCATATCGATAGGTTGACCATCTGTACATACCACGTTCCGGTCGGTTATTGGCAGAGTCGTATTGAAAATCTGTTGCAACTCTGTCATCACTTGATACGATGATGCCGTTATTGGGCAATGCTGCCAAGCCTGCATCAGGCCAATTTGCAGGTTGGTTGGGGTCGAGCATATGTACGACACGCATATCAACTTTTCCCCAAGAAGGTCTTGCCATATAAAATTTAAGCCAAGACATCCATTGTCTATTCGATCCGTTTCCGTCGCCATCAATAGCGAAATCTTCGGTAATGCCTGCTTGTGTATGTGTCAACACGGTTCCCCAATCAATGGCATCCGTTTGATCGGTATTCCTGGCGGAATAAACCATTAAACGCGCAATAAAAGTATGGGCGATTTTTGATAAATCTTGGTTGGTAAAAGGTCGGGTCATCCATTCGGAAGGTAAGGTAAAAGAATTGTTGTCAAATATGTCAATGGCTTTCTCTAATTGTGCAATTGCCATGTCAATAGATTGGTTGTAAGGCGATGCTTCTAGCGTTTCGTAGTCGGTGGTTTCGTCAGAGGGATATCCTTTATCAAAAACCAATCCGATATAACCATTTCCCAAGCCTTGTGCAAAATAAGCCATTCCTTTGACCATTTCCGTATCTTCACCGTTGGTACCGATTTGAATACCGCTGTTGATGCCTTTTAAAACATCGTTTGCCGAAGTAATAATACCATACATGTTTCGCCAGTAGTTTCTTATATTTCTATGGTATCTGTATGAAGGTGTGTTGTTTAAGAAAATTCTGGGTTCTGCCGACAAATCGACACAGCCGTAGTTGGCAAAGGTTACGGTACCCCAATCTGCCATAACCCACATAGAAGGTCCGGGTGAGTTGAGGTTGTGTTGTTCTGTTTGAAACCACTGGTTAAACAAGCCGCCTGCTAGTGCTTTGAGCCCTTCGGGTGACGAAACGACATGTTCGGTATCCGGATTATTGATATTTTTAACGTCTAATTTTGTGCAAGCACCTAAGCTTGTCATCAATAAAATTAGAATGAAATATGTATATATGTTACGCATCTTTTTGTAGTTTTAAAATTTTAATTCTAATGATAAGGTATATCTTCTAAAGTTTGGATAACCATAATTGTCAAAGGTAAATCCACTATAACCCGTTTCTGGGTCGTAGCCGGAATAATTGGTGAAAGTCAATAAATTGTTTCCTGTCAAGCCAATTTTCATTGCAGACAAATATTTATTGATTTTAGTATCTTTTTTGAATTTCAGCTTGTAATAAATCGATGCCTCACCAAGTCGTACATAAGTGCCGTCTTCTACCCAAAAGCCGTTTACGGCATCAGCGTCATAAAGACTTTGGTAATAATCTACGGTTTTTTTGTTTTCGGGTTTGGTGTGGATTTGATCCATCATCGGGTGGCGCAAATCTCTAACTAAGTACTGGGCGGTGGCATTGTATATATCGCCGCCTTGTTTCCATTTCCAGAGCATATAAAAACTAAAATTTTTGTATTGCAAGGTTGAGTTTAAGGACAACCTGAAATCAGGATTTACATTTCCGATTTTTACGATTTTGTTGTTTCTATCTGCATCTAATAAATGGAAAGCTTTTTCGTTAACCGTGCCGATATCGGCTGTTTTTACAACGACACCATCGCTGTTAACAGAGTAATCATCAATGCTTTCACCGGTTGGAAGTTGTGCTTCCATTTGTTCAAGTGTGCGAACAAAATCCCAACCATACATATTTCCGTAAACTTCTCCGGCATCAAATCTAAAGGCGGAACGTGGTCCAATGCTATATCCGGGAATACCTAATTCGGTGATTTTTGAAGTCGTTTTGTCAAAAGAAATACCGGCATTCCAATTAAGGGTTTTGTTGTTGATTATTTTGCTTCGCAGGTTGGCTTCAAAAGTTTTAGAAACCAAGGTGCCATCATTTACCCATTGATATTTAAAGCCTCCAAACATAGGGGCTAAGGGTTTTTTTACAAATTGGTCAGTGGTTATGGTTTGAGAGTAGGTGGCTTCCAGGTTAAATCTTTCTAAGAAAGCAGCATCTAATCCTATTTCGACTTCGGTAGATTTTGAAGGTTTTAGGTTTTTATTTCCCAATGTGTTTTTGCTAAATACACCATTGTTATTATAAAAAGTTTCGTATTGCCAATCAAATCCGGGGCGTTGTCCGGCTTTACCATAAGCCATACGTAATTTTAGTTCTTGTACTTTGGGGATTTTTACGGCTTCTGAGATTCTGTAGGCACCTGAAAATCTGTAATAGTTTTGCCATCTTTGATTCTCACCGAATAAGGAAGAGCCATCTCGTCTGTATAAAGCATCTAATATATATCGGTTGTCATAAACAAAGGAAGCAATGGCAAAATAGTTTTTGGCTAAAATCTGTGATTTATAATCATCATTTTTTAAGCTGGTAACTACGTAATTTAAGGATGGTAAATCCGGAAGTAGAAAATCCGTTCCTGAAGTAGAGAATGAATTAATGCTTGAATTCTCGTACAAATAACTCAATTTGCCGTTAAAATTTAGTTTATCCCATTTGTGCTTAAAATTTAAGGTGCTTCTAAATGTTTGGTTTAAAGCTTTTTGGGTGTATTTAGATAAACTTCCACCACTTGTTGTAAAGGTGTTTGTGGTTTGGTCCAATCCGTTAAAAGTTCCGAAAGGTGTATAAGAATCACTATCGTAGTTTTGTACTTCTATAGCATAAGCATTTTCAAATCTGAGCCATTTGTTTATTTTCCATTTGGCTTTGTAGCTTCCTAGATATCTCAGTTTATTTGAATGACTTTCTTTACGCCATAAATCATAAAGCGGATTGTGTACGATTTGTGTCCATTGGCTTGGGTAGTAGTAGTATTTTTGACCATCGGGATTATTTTTGTAAATATTAGCATCGGGTTCCATCATCAGTGCATTAAAAAATGCTCCGGTTCCACCACCCATAAAATCATTGTTGGTTTTGATAAAATTATTACTGGCAGAAATTTTAAAGCTTTTGCTCAATTGGTGGTCGATATTGGCTCTGATACTTTGTCTGGCATATCCGCCGGTTTCTATTACGATACCTTGATTTCTATAATTTTCAAATGAAAGAAACATATTTGTTTTTTCACCGCGGTTACTGATAGCAACATAGTTTGTATAAGAAAGTCCGTCGGTAAATAATTCTTTTTGAAAATCATGGTTAACTCTATAGGGCAAGTCCATATAATGGTCGGACTTCATCAAGCGCACGCCGTTGACATTAGGATTCCAGCCACCGTCATAGTCAGCGGGGTAGTTTACAAAATTGTATTTGGTATATTTATCAGTGCTTAGCCAATCCAAAGCCAATTCGTAGGGATGAGACTGCGATAATTCTAGATATTTTCCTACTTGTTGGACACCGGCTTTATTTCGGATGGTTACAAGCGTTTGATTTTTTTTGAGTTTTTTCCCTCTTTTGGAAGTGATGACAATGACACCATTTCCGGCTTTGGAACCGTATAATGAAGAAGCAGCTGCCCCTTTTACGATTTCTACCGATTCGATGTCATCAGCATTGATATCGGCTAAAGAACCATTCATAATAACCCCGTCTAATAAAATCATAGGAGCTTGACTCCCATTAAGCTGTGTAGCGCCTCGTAAGATGATTTGTGGTCCTGAACCGGGGGACCCGCTAAAGGAATTGATGCTGGCGCCGGCAACTTTTCCGGATAGAGCCGTTGCTACGGAAGTAGGCGCTGCCAAATTAATTTGGCTCGATTTAACCTTGCTTACCGATACCGACATTTTCTTTTTAGAAGTACCACTGGCAACACCGGCGATGATTACTTCGTCCAAAGCGTTGGCAGAGGGGACCATTTTGATATTAATCTTGGTTTTGTCACCAACTTTTATTGTTTGGTCTTTGTATCCCATATATGAGAATAGCAAAATATCTCCGGTTTGTGCTTCAATATTATATTTACCGTCAAAATCTGTGGTTGTCCCTTTATTCGTACCTTTTATGACAACCGTTACGCCGGGTAGTGGCATATCGGTTTCGTCCGTCACAACACCCATAATGATTTTTGCAGATTTTTTTTGCTTAGTTAGGACTGTCTTTTTAGTGGATGGTTGTTTTTTCTCTCTAATTAGAATTTCTTTGCCATGAATTTTAAATTCCAAATTTGTTTGATTAAAAACCAATTGTAATATTTCGGGAACTTCCTTATTGTTTACATTAACAGATACTTTTTTGTCAAGGTCTTTGAGCCCTGCATTGTAGAAGAACCGGTAACTTGTCTTTTTACTGATAAGTTTAAACAAATCTTTGATGCTCAAGTTGTCCGATATGCTTAAACTTGTTTGGCTTGCACTCATTTCTTTTTGTAAAGTAGGATGCGCTGTAGCAGACAAATCTGTCAATAAAAATAGTGCTGTTAAAAAGATTGGCAATATTTTTTTTCCGGAAATCCAATATTTTGAATAGGTATTCATGCTTAAATTTTGTTTAAGGTTATATTATTTTTGTTTATCTTGTATGAAATATTTTCGGTATAGTTCAACATTTGTAAAAAATGCAACAATCCTTCCCCTTTGTTTAGATATCCGGTAAACTTAATATCCCGTATTTTTTTGTTGGGAATAATAAAATGCACAGGAAACCAAGATTCTACTTTTTTGCAAATGGATGAAAGTTTTTCTTCGTTAAAATAAGACTTATTGCTTGTCCAACTTAGAATTTGCGACATATCGGCATCATTTATACGTAATTGATGTAGCTTGTTGTTAAGTGTAGCTTCTTGTCCGGGCACTATAAATTGTTGATGTTTTGGTGTTTTGATTCTTACAGAACCATTGACGAGTGCTACTTGCGTATAGTTGTTTTTTTGATAATTGCTGATATTAAATTCTGTACCGAAAACTTGCACTTCCATTTCATCGGCTTGAATGGTAAATGGATGCGTGGGATTATGGGCAATTTTGAAATAAGCCTCTCCTTTTAGCTTAACATTTATGGGCGTATGATTTCTTTGCAAGGCAAAGCCAACTTGACTCTTTGCATTAATTTGGATATTTGAGCCATCGTTTAAGAATAGGGAATACTGCTTGTGTTTTGGAACGAATATTTGATAAAAATCTTTGTAACCGGAATTTTTTTGATCGGATGAAAAGTGGATTTCATCTGCATTAATATCTACAAATAAGTTGTTGTTGGCAATAAATTTAGCTTTTGTACTGTCGGTTATTTGATAGTATTTGCCCGATAAATCTTTGATAAGCAATTTGTTTGCATCAAAGTTTACTTCGTTCAGTTGCCCCTCAAATATAGATTTGGTATTTGTTTTTGATGAAAGCGCAAAGCTAATGCTGAAACCAAATAAAATTAATCCGGCAAAGAAAAGCAAGATATTTCTCTTGCTAAATATCTTTGCTTTTTTGTGCAAATCTATATTGGAAGCTTCTAATAGTTCAATGTATTTTTGTTGAACGAAAATGTCATTTTTATAAGATTTATCCATCAAATAATAAATATTAGCAGCACTTTTCTTTTTGATTTGTAGTTACGCAAAAAAAAAAATATGTGCCCTTTTATATATAGAGAGCCAAAAATGCTTTTTGTACCAAAAGAATTTTGTTTTTTTTGAAATCAAGCTATTTTATTTCATAACACATTTATAATCAGGAATTTATAATAAAATTTTTTTGTATAGAAATCGTTTATTCCGTATTTATTTGTTTTTAGATTAAAAATATTTTCAAAATCGATTAGTTTTCAGTAAATTAACATTGATTTAACACAAATAAAGTCAACATTATTTTTTATGGCATAGTATTTGAAGAGTATGATACGTGGAATTTTTTTTCATAGTTGAGTTATTTTGGTTAAGGGAAGGACCGCTGTATGATTGCAGCGGTCTTTCTTATTTTACATAAAATATTCAGTTTAGTTTACTGTTTGAACCAAACTATTTGGTTTGTATAATCAATACTTCCTTTGTATTATTGCAATCGATTTCCAATGAATATGGGGAGAAAATCTATTTTTAAATACTTAAATTTACAATAGTCGAATGAAAATTAATGAACTGATCAGCAATGATTTGAATATTTCAATCACACAAGTAACAAATACTGTTCAATTGTTAAACGATGATTGTACGGTACCGTTTATTGCCCGTTATCGCAAGGAGTTGACGCAAAATTTGGATGAAATTGAGATATTGGAAATTCAAAAGCAAAAAAAATATTACGATACATTAGAAAAACGAAAGCAAAGTATTTTAAATGCATTGGAAACACAAGAAGTTTTAACGGACGCCTTAAAGCAAAAAATTCTTGACACCTATGATGCAACGGCTTTGGAAGATATTTATTTACCCTTCAAAAAGAAAAGAAAAACCAAGGCGGAAACTGCCAGAAAAAACGGATTAGAACCTCTGGCGAAACAAATAATGTCTCAAAACCTACGCGATTTGGACGCTACGGCACTTCGTTTTGTAAATGATCAAGTGCCGGGTACAGACAAAGCTTTAGAAGGCGCCAGACATATTATTGCCGAGTGGGTTAATGAAAATGTGTGGGTTAGAAATTATTTGCGTCGTGTTTTTACACAATCAGCGGAGATACAGACCAAAGTAGTTAAATCAAAGTCATCTGACGAAAAGGCACAAAAGTATTTGGATTATTTCGATTGGGACGAATCTATTCGTTCTTGTCCTTCTCATAGATTTTTGGCAATGATGCGTGCGGAAAGCGAAGGTTTTGTCCGCCTTAAATTATTGGTAGATGAGGAGATGGTTTTGGATAAATTAGCCGATAGGTTTGTAAAATCTGCCAATGCGTCAGCCTATCAAATACAAATGGCGATTGCCGATGCTTTCAAAAGGTTGCTACATCCGTCAATTGCTACGGAAACGCTACATAAATATAAATTGAAGGCAGACAAAACAGCAATTGCCGTTTTTTCAGAAAACTTACGTCAATTGCTATTGGCACCGCCATTGGGTGAAAAAAATGTTTTGGCAATCGATCCGGGTTTTAGATCGGGCTGTAAAATTGCTTGTCTAAATGCTCAAGGAGATTTACTTCATTATGAAAATATTTATCCGCATCCACCACAAAATGAAGTTGTTATAGCAAAAAAACGCATTCAGTATTTGGTGAATAAATACGCAATTGAAGCGATTGCTATTGGTAATGGTACAGCAGCCCGAGAAACGGAGCGGTTGGTAAAACAAATAACATTTTCAAACAAAATGGATGTGTTTACTGTGAGTGAGGCAGGCGCATCCGTATATTCTGCTTCGGCTGTTGCGCGTGAGGAATTTCCGGATAAAGATGTAACGGTTAGAGGCGCCGTTTCTATTGGAAGGCGTCTGCAAGACCCGTTGGCTGAGTTGGTAAAAATAGATCCAAAATCAATAGGCGTAGGACAATACCAACACGATGTAGATCAGCAGTTGTTAAAAGAGGAACTCGATGCCGTAGTCGTAAGTGCGGTAAACCAAATAGGGGTTAATCTGAATACGGCTAGCAAATATTTGTTGCGATATGTATCCGGTATTGGCGACAAACTGGCAGACAATATTATTGAATATCGCAAGGAAAACGTCAGTTTTCAATCTAGAAAAGAGCTGAAAAAAGTAAAAAGGCTAGGGGAGAAAGCTTTTGAACAAAGTGCCGGATTTTTAAGAATAAAAAATGCAAAAAATCCTTTGGACAATACTTCTGTGCACCCTGAGTCTTATAAGATTGTCCAACAAATGGCTAAGCAATTGGGTATAAATATATCTGATTTAATTGGAAATAAAGATTTGATTTCAAAAATAGTTCTAACTGATTTTGTCAATGATGAAGTAGGTTTGCCGACCTTAAAAGATATTGTAAAAGCATTGTTAAAACCGGACGCCGATGTAAGATCAACGGCAAAAAGTTTTGCGTTTGATGAGAATTTAAAAGATATTACGGATGTACAAGTAGGGCATATCTATCCCGGAATTGTCAATAATGTGACCAATTTTGGATGTTTCGTAGATATTGGCATCAAGGAGAGTGGTTTGGTGCACATTTCTAATATGGCGGACAAATTTGTCTCTGACCCTAACGAAATTGTCAAATTGCAACAGCAAGTTCAGGTAAAAGTATTGGAAGTGGATGTGATGCGCAAACGAATTGGCTTGTCGTTGAAATTGTGATGGGTTAATTTGTTGATAATAGCATAAAAACAAAATCCAAAAAAAATCTTTTTTTGATTTTTTAATGATAACGGTCTCGGCTATGAGTAGTTGCGTGGGTTGTCACTAAATTTTGCAAGTTCACACCAAGCTGAAAATCCGAGAGGATTTTCAGAAGTAGGCGAGAACCAGCAATTACTTATAGCCATTGTTAGCGGTAGTTTTTATTATTTCGTATTCTGTATGTTCTTATTATATTTTCTAATTCTCTGTGTGTTACATTAAGAGAGTCAATTTCTGTTTTTTCAAACTCGTCTTCATCGTAAAAATAAGTCAGATAGGATTTAGCTGATTTGCCATAACCTTCCTGAACTACTTCCTCACTTTCTATATTCGACCAATTTTTAAATTCCACATTTTTAGTTTGGATTCCTTTCGAGTCAATTATTATTTTTGGTTTTGTATCAAGTGCTTTTCGAGATTCCTTTATAGTACTGTAAAGTCCAATTCCACTCATAATTGCACCCAAAATATATTGCTTGGTTTCTCCTTTAGTGAAAAAATAAATTCCAACTCCAATTATTAAAATCGAAACTCCGAGTTCGAAATAGTTATATGCTTTCGAATAATGAATTTCCATTTTAGGTGGAAGAGAGTAATCTTCTCTATATTCATCTTCTTGCTCAAATTTCCTTTCAAGTTTTTCAAGTTTACTTTTATCCTGTTCATTCCTAATTTCCGTTTTTTCGAAAATATTTCCGTCATTCCAAATCAATTTTTCTTGGATAGCTCTTTTCTTTAATTCGTGAACGTTTCTTACATTTTCAAATGCCCAAATTCTCCATTTTGTAATCATAAAACTCCAAATTAACCAAGCTAAAACAAATCCTATTAAAAAAGCTATTCCAATTCCCCAACCAGGAATGAAATTCTGTTTCTCTAAATATATAGCCAAAGCAGGACAGCCAATAATTGCGATAAATACAGGAACATTCACTATTAAATGTCCTCTTTTTATTGCTTTGTCAACTGTTATTTGTTGTCTCATTCAGATTTGGGTTTAAATTACCGCTAACG
>JANTGO010000011.1 GCA_024763015.1 Flavobacteriaceae bacterium | reverse complement strand
AGTTCAGATTGTTTAGGGAGCGAAACGTATAAATTAGTAAAAGTTTCGTAAGCCTAGACTTTTTTGTTACTTTTTTGGTCGATGCAAAAAAGTAAAAATTTAATAAAAACTACGAAAATTTTTAAGTTAGTTAGAATGTGCTATTATTGTCGGGGTCTCGATACTATTCTCCCGACTTGGGTCGGAAGAATCACTCGACCACCTACCATTCTGCTAAAAATGACAAGACGTAGGACACTGAGTGAATTTTCTGAGTGAAAGGAAGAAAATTTGTATTGAAGTGCCGGATTTGTTTTCGCGTGTAGAGACGTTTTGCAAAACGTCTCTACGGGTTAGGGTGAAAAATAAATTAAAAAAATATGCGTTCGCCCTAGCGAACAATATTATAAAAAAAAATTGTGTATGATGCAAATAAGGTGTAAATTTGCATCAAAAAGAGATTAAAATGGTAAGACAAAGCATTTCATTTACAAAACCAAACGATGAGTGGTTAAAATCACAAGTGGAATTAGAAGAATACTCTAGTAAGAGCGAACTTGTTAATGACTTGATCAGACAAGCCAGACAGCAACAGGTTCAAATTGATTGGATTAGAGCTAAATTAGACAAGTCTGAAAAAAGTGGTTTTACCGAAGAGACCAAAGCGCAAATTTTGAAACAATCAAAGTCGCTGTTTAATGGCAAAATATAGAGTTTCTAATGATGCAAAAGAAGACCTGATTAGGATTCACCATTACGGTATTGCTAAATTTGGAATGAAACAAGCTGATAAATATTTTGATTCATTTTTTGATTGCTTTGATCGTATTGCCCAAAGACCTTTTTCTTTTGAATTGGTGGATTATATCAAAAAAGGTTACAGACGTTGTGTCTGTGGATCGGATAGTATTTTCTTTAGGATTAACAATGATTTTGTAGAAATCATGGCAATTATTGGAAGGCAAGACATAAGTGGAATTTTATAATGATTTATTGCCCGCTACAACAATCACAAATTCTCCTTTTGGTTTTTTCTCCTCAAAATGTTGTGCCAATTCTTCTAAATTACCGTTGAGGTTTTCTTCAAAAAGCTTGCTGATTTCTCTAGAGATGGAAGCTTTTCTGTCTGCACCAAAATACGTAATAAAATCTTGCAACGTTTTTTGCAATTTATGGGGTGATTCGTAAAAAATCATTGTGCGTTGTTCTGCTTGCAAGAATTTTAAACGGGTTTGTCTGCCTTTTTTAACCGGCAGAAAGCCTTCAAAAACAAATTTGTCATTTGGCAAACCGGAGTTGACCAAAGCGGGAACAAATGCGGTAGCGCCCGGTAGTGTTTCAACCGAAATTCCGTTATTAATTGCCTCGTGCACAATCAGATAGCCCGGATCGGAGATGGCAGGTGTGCCGGCATCAGAGATGAGGGCAAAGCTGGAACCGGCTTCTAATTGCGAAATGAGTTGTGATAAAATTTTGTGCTCATTAAATTTGTGGTAAGAACGCTTCGGCGTTGCTATTTCAAAATGCTTGAGCAGTTTTCCCGAAGTCCGCGTGTCTTCTGCCAAAATTAAATCTACGGATTGCAGGACTTCTACAGCTCTAAAAGTCATATCTTTAAGGTTTCCGATGGGTGTGGGAACCACATATAATTTTCCGGACATTAGGCAAATTTTAGTTCTAGAAGTTGAATAAGTCTAAATTCGTATTCATCTTTGTTTTCCCATTGATGATACTTCGGTTTTACTTCTTTATGTATGTATTCCAAGGCTTTTTCGTACGAATCGCAAGTGTCTAATTTTTTGATGGTTTGCGAATAAGCATCGGCATTGCCTTCAAATAGGTTTTTGATAAAGGCAATGCGGTCATTTAAACCGATACTAATTTTTTTTGAAGGGGTTTTCGGTGTAAAATTTGAGGAATCACTTGTAACTTTTTCCGGTTCTTGAACAGGTTTATCGCTCTTGGAAGTTACGGGCTCAAATTTCATTTCCGAGACTTTTTTATAAAGCGGCTTTTGATCGATTGGTTTTTTTTCAGCAGGACTTTCTTCTTTTTCGCTTGTTGCTTGAGGCATTTCAATGTCCTTAGGTGGTTTAGAAATTTTGTCCGGTTGTTTTGTTGTTTTGGGTGCTTTTGCTTCGAGAAGTGTCAAGATTTCTTCATCGTCAAAATCCTCGGACAAGCTTTTTATCGTCGCCATTTTTTCATAGAGTTTCCTGGTAGCGCGATAGAGTTCTTTAAATTTTTTATGACCGGTATCTTGTAAAATCTCTCTGGTAAGCAGCGTTAATTCTGCCCTTAAAATGTTGACTAATTCCCTTTTGTCTTGCATGTTATATTGATTTATATTGCATTAACAATCAATAATTTATCAAATAAACTTTAAATTGTTAATAAAAAATTTCAGCCGGATTAAAAAAGCCCGAAAAAAAATTATAATTTCGTTTTTACAAAAATAAGTAATTTATCCTAACAAAATTAATTTTATAAATAATGTTTTTAGAAATTCCTGTTAATCATAAAGAAAATTTGGGCTGGATTGAGGTCATTTCGGGGAGTATGTTTTCCGGTAAAACCGAAGAATTGATTCGCCGGTTAAAAAGAGCAAAATTTGCACATCAAAAAGTTGAGATTTTTAAACCCAAAATCGATACGCGTTACCACGACAGCAATATTGTATCTCATGACAAAAACGAAATCCACTCCACAGCTGTTACTGATCCAAAGGAAATCTTGGAACTTGCCAAGGATATGCAAGTAGTAGGTATTGACGAAGCGCAATTTTTTTCAGAAGAAATTGTTTCGGTTTGCGATGAATTGGCCAATCGTGGTGTGCGGGTAATCGTTGCCGGATTGGATATGGATTTTAAAGGTAAACCTTTTGGACCGATGCCCAATCTTATGGCGATTGCAGAATACGTCACCAAGGTGCACGCCATTTGCACGCGTACCGGAAATTTGGCGCATTACAGTTATAGATTGACTAATGACGACAAGTTGGTTTTACTAGGCGAAACACAGGAATATGAACCCTTGAGCAGGGCAGCTTATATCAAGGCAATGTCTGAAAGAAAGAATAAATAATTTACTGATTATTAGTATTTTAAGATAAAATGAGGCGGACTGTTTTAGAAATAGATTTGCAAAGATTGCAACACAATTTGGAGGTGTTTAAAAAACAAGTGCCACCTCAAACGCATCTCTTGGCAAACCTAAAAGGAAACGCCTATGGAATGGGCGCTTTGGAAATAGGGAAATTTCTTGAACAGCAAAATGTTACTTATTTTTCGGTTGCCTATATCAACGAAGGAATTGAACTAAGAAAAGGAGGCATTCAAACAAAAATATTGGTTTTTAATCCATCTCCTGAACATTTTCAAGCTTTGATAGACTACAAGTTGGAACCCGAAGTGAGTTCGATTTATTATCTTGAAAAATTATTGCAGTTTTTAGAAAAAAATGCGATTGATAATTTTCCTATACACCTCAAATTGGATACCGGAATGCATAGAGCCGGTATTGGCATTTCGCAGATAAAAGACTTGACAGATTTGCTAGCTAATCAAAAAAAGTTAAGCATACAAAGTGTTTTTTCGCATTTGGCTGCTGCCGAAGACCCTGCTGAGGATGTTTTTACACAAAAACAAATCGATTTGTTTGTTGAAATGACGAAAATCCTCAAAAATACTTTAAAAATTGACTTTTTAAGACATTTGCTCAATACGGCAGGTGTTTTTAGATTTCCACAAGCGGCTTTTGATATGATACGTCCGGGACTTGGACTTTTTGGTTATAATCTGGTAGAAGAGGGGCAAAAAGTATTGCAACCGATTGCCGAATTAAAGACCAAAATAAGTCAAATAAAAAATTTAGAGCCTGGCGAAACGGTTGGATATAGCCGAAATTTTACGGCATACATACCTGCAAAAGTGGCACTGCTACCTTTGGGTTATGCAGATGCGCTGCCAAGAAAATTGGGGCAAGGGCGTTACCATGTTCATCTAAAAAATAATTTGGCACCCATTGTTGGAAATATCAGTATGGACAGCATCAGTATAAATGTCAGCGGTATAGATTGTCAGCCCGGTGACGAGGTGGTCGTGATAGACAATCAAGACGATGTATATAAAATTGCCGAATTGCTTGGCTCCATTCCCTATGAAGTAATCACAAACATAGCACATAGGGTAACTAGAAAAATTAAATCATAAAAACGAAATATATGCAAGTATCGATTATCAATAAATCCAAACACGATTTGCCACATTATGCCACGGCGCAGTCTGCCGGTATGGATTTGCGTGCAAACCTTGATGAACCGGTTGTTTTGCAATCTTTGGAACGCAAGATTATCCCCACCGGATTGTATATCGCATTGCCCGAGGCTTATGAAGCGCAAATTCGTCCCAGAAGCGGATTGGCTATCAAACACGGTGTCAGTTTGGTCAACACGCCCGGAACGATTGATGCGGACTATCGTGGCGAAATCGGGGTCATTATGATTAATTTGTCCAAAGAACCTTTTGAGATAAAAGACGGCGAGCGTATTGCCCAAATGGTTATCAACAAATTTGAGCAAGTTAGCTGGCAAGTGGTTGATAATCTTGATGATACAGAAAGAGGCGCCGGTGGTTTCGGGAGTACGGGAAAATAATTTTTACTTTTAGGACTTTTTTAATGAATAGCATTGAATAGTTAATATTCAGTGGTAATGATTTAAATTCAAAAAAAGTCTGTTTTATCAAAAGAATATCCAACTAATTTGACATTTATGCAGTCGTAGTATTGGCATAAAAGAAAAAAATGCTGTACATTTGTCTATATAAATGAAGTTGTATGGAAGTTGTTTGGTATATTATATTAGCCATTTTAATTGGCACTTATATTGTTTTAGATGGTTATGATTTGGGTGCAGGAATTGCTTATTTGTTATTTCCGGATACCGATGAAGAAAAAGAAAAAATCATCAATAGTATTCGTTCTATTTGGGACGCCAATGAAGTGTGGCTCCTAGCTTTTATGGGCTTATCGTATGCTGTTTTTCCAAAATTTTCGTCGCTAATCATTCATGATTTTGGCGGTTATATCATGTTGTTTTTCCTGTTTTTACTTCTAAAAACGCTAAGTTTTAACCTGCTGGTTGTATTTAAAGACAAACCGATAAGAAAAAAACTTTTGGGCTGGGGTTTTGGTATTTTTGATTTTATGTTGGTCGTTTTTATCAGCTTAATTTTTGCCAATATTTTGCGAGGTATTTTTTTAGAAAATTCCCATGAAAATTTGGCTTTTCTAAGTCAAAAATTCTCTCCTTTTACCCAAAAAGTTGGTATTTTTGATTGGTTTACTTTGTTGGGTGCAGCAAGTATTTTGATAGCCATTCTGATACATGGAACGGTTTGGATTATTCTTAAAAATTCGGGTGCTTTTAATCGTAAATTAAAAAAGATTGTACAAGGATTGGCTGTAATTGAAATAATTTTAATCGGATTGTTTTTGGTTGCTTTATATATTTTACATCCTCAAATGATGCATTATTATTGGCAATTGCCGTTTTTGTTTATTTTTCCAATTTTGTCTTTCATTTCCTTAGCGGGATTGGTGGGTATTCGTTCTTATCAAGGAGAGAACAAAGGATTTGTGCTTTCGACCAATATGATTATTTTTTCTTGGATCAGTCTGATTATTGCCATTTTTCCAAGGTTTATTTTTAATTTGGGAAAAGATGAGTTAACCTTATATAATGCCGGATTTCAAGACTTTGAAGGTTTTCACGTCAAGTGGTGGGTTTTGGCCATCGGATTTGTTCTTTTAATTTATTCGATTTTAGTTCACAAATATGTTAAGGGCGAAGCGCCAAAATAGTTTTTCGGAATATTTTAAAATAAAATATTTTTTAGAATAAAAATATTTATATATTTGCATTCCAAAATTAAGCGGGTGTGGTGAAATTGGTAGACACGCTAGACTTAGGATCTAGTACTTCACGGTGTGTGGGTTCGAGTCCCTCCACCCGCACCAAAAAAAAGACAGGATGTTGTATATCTTGTCTTTTTTTTACAAAATTCCTTGCTTTCAACTACTATTTTTTTGGATACTACCACACGATACAATTGTGCGAGAGCGAGGCAAACACAAACCTTTTTAACTAATTTATCACTGTAAATTTTTAAAAAAATGTAGCTTAAAATATTTAAGATTATATTTTTTAGGATAGAGTTAGCCAGCTTGGGGGTAATATTAAAAATACTTCTAGCACTTGTCAATAGATTATTCTTTTACATCCCTTACTTTGTTGCGTGCATTTTTTAAGCACTTGTCATAATTTATACTCAGAACTTCGTCTATAGCTTCTTCCAAGCAAGATTCTAAATCCCATAAAACCTTTTCTTCTGCTTGGTCATCAAAAAATGAGCTTTCCGATTTTTCATTAAATCTGAAAAGCCAATCTAATAAAACTAATGTTTTGGATTTTTCAAATTCTATTGCAATTATTTCTGGTTTTCTTTCTTTTAACTTTATGGTTTTTTACTTATAGTCCCCCGTGTTTAAGAAAATTCTCTAATTGTTTAGGGATTAGCTTTCAGTAACTCCAAAACTCCCCCTGCTGCCACACGATTGTATCAAGTGAATTGTTTTAAATTTAATCAAAAAATCTTACTACTACTTTAATAGTAATCTTCTTTATTTTGTAGTATATACAAATTTATAGAATATAAAAACCACGCTTATAAGAAAATGGTTTGGTTTTGACATTCCATAAGCCCTACAAAAAATGTCTTATGCTATCAAGAGTGATTTGTGTTTACACAAGTTATAATTTTATTTTTTATATTTGTTTCTCAAAAAGAATTTGATGAATGTTTATTATCAAGATTTACTAAAAGCGATACCACTGGGCATTTCCCTTAGTTTTTTAATTGGTCCCGTTTTTTTTGTTTTGCTTGAAACCAGTGCAACCAAGGGAGTGCGTGCGGCAATCGTGTTGGATTTGGGTGTTATTTTAGCCGATATACTTTTTATTTCCATAGCTTTTTTGGGGAGTTACAAACTTTTGGCTGAACTGACAAATCATCCTGCTTTATATGGTTTGGGAGGCGCTATTATGATGGTGTATGGCTTGATTACCGTCATTAAAAAACCAAAAAAAGAAAGTTTGGAAAACGAAACGGAACTGCATATTCCCAAAAATAATTACTTGGCTTTGTTTGTCAAGGGCTTTTTGCTAAACTTTATCAATATTGGCGTTTTGGCATTTTGGTTGGCTATGATTGTTATTTTTTCTCCTAAGCTAAATCTAGAACCCTTGCGAATTATTGTGTTTTTTGGCGGCATATTAGGTGGTTATTTTTTGGTCGATTTGTTCAAAATATTTTTGGCAAAGCAATTCAAATCTAAGATGACTCCTGAGAGAGTGCTAATAATACGTCGTATTATTGGTGTTGTTTTGCTTATTGCCGGAATTTATCTAATTTATGAAGGTTTTGCAGAAGACCATAAGATTGGTATTAACAACACCATTGAACATTTTCAAAACAAATAAAGCGTTTTGTAAATCCGCATTTTTTTAAATCAAAGAATTTTAGTTTTATCAAAAAAACAAAAGCAGCAACCGGTAGTTACTGCTTTTATGGGCTAAAGAGGCACCTAGCAGATTCGAACTGCTGTACACGGTTTTGCAGACCGCTGCCTAGCCACTCGGCCAAGGTGCCATTTTTTGGGAGTACAAAGTTAGATTAATTCTTTATAACAGCCAAATCTTATTTTAAAAATTTAATATCCCAAATACCTCGCAATTCTCCTTCTCTAAAACCTGTCGCTTTGTCGTTTGGATAGTGTTCTTTAATCATTTTTAAAATTGGCGCTGAAATGTCTTTTTCAGGCGTGCCGTGGCATTTCAAGCAAGCTTTTTTAATTTTGATGGGCGCATAAAAATGCACAAAACCTTTATCATCAGTCATGACTATTGGCTCCATTTGATTATTTTGCTTTTCTTGTGTGCGCAAATAGCTGTCGATGACTAGTTTTTGGTCTGAATCCGGCGCATTCTTCATATTTCTTATTTTGTTTGAAGTACGCTTGATGATTACATTATTTGCTTTGCTCATACTGTCGGTTATCTTAAGGGCGCTGTGTTGACAAAAATTCACCACTGCAGGCAAGCCGTTTGTTTGCGCAATGGCCTCAATATTCTTTTTAAAGACTTTAAAAGTAGCTTGTGCAATGGCTTTACCTTTTTTAGCATAAGTTTTTTGATCAATTTCTTGTTTAGGCACTTCCGGTTTTTCAGCCTTTTTGCTTTGATTTTGACAAGCGCCGATTGATAGCGATATTATCGAAATAAGTGCGATTTTTTTTAATAGTAATTTCATATATGTTGATTTATAGTTTATATTTCGATGGGTAATTTTTGTGTGTACCATTCATTTATACCAAAGACCAAGTTGTAAATAACTTTAAAACCTAGTTTTTTAAATATTTTAATGGCATGCCCACTCCTATGCCCGCTTCTGCAATAGATAAATACAGGTTTGTTCGTGTCTAAATGTAGTTTTTTGATGTTATTCGCAAAGTTAGGATTGTAATAATCGACGAGAATAGCATTTTTTAAATGACCTCTTTGATATTCTCTTTTTGTTCGGATATCTAATAATTGTGGATTTTTAGTTTGTTGCAATGTAGCATAAAAATTTTGTGCACGAATATTAATTACTTTGCTTTCAATTGCTTTATCTAACTTTACTTGCGCATAAGTTGACATGGATAAACTTAACAATATAAAGAGGATTAGTTTCTTAGACATTTAATGAATTTTAATATAATAAATGCAAAAATATGACATTTGTCATAAAAATGCAAATCGTTTAGGACATCAAAAATTTTGCCAAAACAAAAATATATTAATGTTTTTTAAAAAAAGTATTTATCTTTACAAATTGATAATTGGTAAGATATTTTTTATAGAAAATACGATAAAGAATTTTTAATAAATGTTAAGACAAGGTTTACAACAAAAATTACAACAAAAGCTTACACCACAACAGATTCAATTGATGAAATTGATCCAGTTACCTACAATGGCTTTTGATCAAAAACTCAAGCAGGAAATTGCCGAAAATCCGGCTTTGGAAGAAGGTAAGGAGCAAGAAGAAAAAGACGAGTTTGACAATCAGGATAATTTAGATGACGATACAGGTGAAATTATTGAGGCACAAGATATTAATGTGGATGAATATTTAAGCGATGACGAAACGCCGGATTATAAATTACGCACAAGCAATCATTCGGCTGACGATGACGAAAAGAAAGTGCCTTATGCGCAAGGTGAAAGTTTCACTGAATATTTAAAATCTCAATTGCGTGTTTATCCGCTGTCTGAAGAGCAAAAAAAAATCACTGATTTTATCATTGGAAGCATTAATGATAACGGTTATTTGAGACGTGATATCTTGGAAATTGTCGATGATTTGGCTTTTACACAAAATGTTATGACCACCGAAGAGGAGGTCGAAAAGGTTTTAAAACTCATTCAAGAACTCGATCCTGCCGGTGTTGGCGCCAGAGATTTAAAAGAATCACTTTTAATTCAATTAAAAAGAAAAAAACCTAATAAAGTCAGGGATTTATCTATTGAAATTTTGACATCCGGATTTGATTATTTTATCAATAAAAAGTATAAGAAATTACAAGCAAAGTTTGATATAACGGAAGCGGAATTAAAGGAAGCGATTGATGAAATTACAAAACTTAATCCCAAACCCGGTAATGCTTTTAACAGCAGGGGCGGATTTGTAGAACACGTGATTCCCGATTTTATCGTAAGTGTAGAAGACGATTTGCTCGATATCAAACTAAATGCCAAAAATGCACCACAACTGCGGGTGTCCCCAGCTTATACCGGTATGCTAAAGGCTTATAAAGAGAGCAAGGAGAAAGGGCAAAAAGATGCCGTGATGTTTATCAAGCAAAAACTAGATGCAGCCAAGTGGTTTATCGATGCGGTTAACCAGCGTCGCGATACACTTTTGCGTACGATGCAAGCGATAGCCCAATACCAATATGAATATTTTTTGACCGGTGATGAGCGCAGTATCAAACCAATGATACTCAAAGATATAGCGAAAAAAATTGGCATGGATATCTCGACGGTTTCAAGAGTTGCCAACAGCAAATATGTCCAAAGTCCTTATGGTGTAAAACTTCTTAAAGAATTCTTTTCCGAATCAATGACAAACACCTCCGGAGAAGAGGTTTCGACCATCAAGATAAAAAATATTTTACAATCTATTGTAGATCAAGAAAATAAACGTAAACCCCTGACGGACGAACAGTTGGCCAATGCGCTTAAAGAAGCCGGTTACCCGGTTGCGCGTAGAACCATTGCTAAATATAGAGAGCAACTCGGCATTCCGGTGGCTCGTTTAAGAAAAGAAATTTAAGGTTTTGAATAAATCTAATTCCAAACAAAACGGTATTTTATTCCTGATTTCCGAAGCAATTTCTTTTGTTTTTCATCCGGTATTTATGCCTTTGTACACACTTTTTATCTACTTTAGAGTATCGCCTAAGTATTATTTGAATCAAAATATCCGTTTTTTGGAGTTGTACGTAATGATTGTGTCAATTATTGTCCCCTTGCTTTTGTTATGGGTACTTAATTACGGAAAACGCATTGCTTCTTATCGACTAAAAACCACACAAGACAGGATGATCTTTGGTGCCATGATGATCGGTATTTATTATGTGATATTTGACAAAATTAAATCACACCGGCAATTTATAGAGTTGTTTCCTTTCTTTTTAGGGGTATTGTTGACCATTTTGGTGTTGACCTTATTCAACTTTTGGCATAAAAAACCTAGTATCCATGCTGCCGGCATTTCGGGTATGCTTGGTTTTTTCTTGATTTGGAGTTTTTACACAAAAATCAATATTCTAATCGTGATTTCTTCGTTAATTTTTATTGCTTCCATAATTATGGCAGCACGTCTGTATTTAAAGGCGCACAGCTCGTCTGAAATACTTTGGGGTGTAAGTATCGGTTTGTTGATGCAATTTGCAGGGTTTTTATATGCCTATTGGGTTTTTTAAAGTCGTAATAGATTGATTATTAGCGTGTAATTTCTAATATTTCAAATTTTATTAATCCGGCAGGCACTTGTATTTCCGCTATATCTCCTACTTCTTTTCCAAGCAATCCTTTGCCGATAGGGGAGTCAACAGAGATTTTTCCTTGTGATAAGTTTGCTTCTTCAGCAGCGACCAATGTATAGGTAAATTCCATTCCGTTGTCAATATTTTTAAGCTTTACTTTTGAAAAAACAAGTACTTTTGAGGTGTCCAAGTCTTTTTCGTCCAAGATGCGCGCATTGGTTAGCGTTATTTGTAATTCTTGAATTTTGTTGTTGACACGTACTTGTTCTTCTTTGGCTGCATGATATTCCGCATTTTCTGACAAATCACCTTTATCTCTTGCTTCTGCAATTCTACGGGTAATTTCGGGCATTTCTGTAAATTTCAAAAATGTTAATTCATCTTTTATTTTTTGCAGTCCTTCGGGTGTCAAATAAATTATCTTAGTCATAACAGCTTTATTTTTAATTAAATAAAAAAACAAATCCCACCTAAATGTCTGGCAGGAATCTTGGGGCAAAGGTACAATTTTTTTTTAAATGTTTGAAATTTTTCTAAATAAGGCTTAGGGAAGTTATAAAATATTATGTTGACAACCTTTTGTCTATAAATGTTTTATACTAGATTCAACAAGTCCTTAAAAAGTAGTAATTTTGCCAAACAGAATAGAGAAAATTTTTCAAAAGCCAGTATTACATGAAAGTAAAAGATACAGATAAAAAGATTAATATTATTACGCTTGGTTGTTCTAAGAATGTTTATGACAGTGAAAATATTATGGGACAATTAAAACACAATGGGTATGAAGTGATGCACGACAGCGAAGCGCCCAGCGATATTGTCATTATTAATACTTGCGGATTTATTCATGATGCTAAGCAGGAATCTGTGGACACTATTTTGGCTGCCATTCATGACAAACAGGAAGGACTAATCGAAAAAGTGTTTGTAACAGGCTGTTTGAGCGAACGTTATAAAAATGAATTGCCGGCCGAAATTCCTGAAGTAGACCATTATTTCGGCACCCACGATATGCATAATTTGCTAAAAGAATTTGCCGTAGATTACAAACACGAGCTTATAGGCGAGCGACAATTGACAACGCCTTCGCATTATGCTTATCTAAAAATCTCTGAGGGTTGTGACCGCAGTTGTTCATTTTGTGCCATTCCGATGATTCGTGGTAAACACATTTCCAGAACGATTGAAAGCTTGGTGCTCGAAGCGACAAAACTCGCTGCAAAAGGGGTTAAAGAACTTATATTAATAGCACAAGATTTGACTTTTTACGGATTGGATATTTATGGAAAACGCCGCTTGGACGATTTGCTAAAAGCGCTCGTAAAAGTAGAAGGTATCGAATGGGTACGATTGCATTATGCTTATCCTACCGGTTTTCCGGAGGAAGTAATTCAAACGATTGCTGCAGAAGAAAAAATATGTAACTATTTGGATATTCCCCTACAACACATCAATAATGATATTTTAAAATCGATGCGTAGGGGACATGATCGCAACAAAACAGAATCGCTTTTGGTATCGCTTCGCAATGCCGTTTCCGATGTTGCCATTCGTACGACACTCATTGTGGGATATCCGGGTGAAACTGAAGAAAAATTTCAAGAATTGAAGCAATGGGTGCAACAAACGCGTTTCGATCGTTTGGGTGTATTTGCTTATTCACATGAGGAAAATACGCATGCCGGAAAATTGATAGATGATGTAGATGAGGATGTTAAACAACAACGTGTGTCTGAAATAATGGACATCCAAAGTCAAATTTCTTTTGATAAAAATCAAGCTAAAATCGGTAAGATATACAAATGTATTTTTGACCGAAAAGAAGGTAGTTATTACATAGGACGTACCGAATACGACAGCCCTGAGGTCGATAATGAAGTACGTGTCGATGCCACCCAACAACATATTGAGTTAGGTAAGTTTGCCCAAATCAAAATACTGGATGCCGAAGCATTCGATTTGTTTGGTGAATTGGTAAAGTAATCTGATTATTTTTTGTCGAGCATATTGTCTGACAAACCTAGGGAAGCGGCTTCTTCACCGGTCATGATGCGGGAATGAATGATGAATCGAAGACCTAGGGGTATTTCTAACGAAAAAGTAGAGCCTCTTCCTTCGGTAACATCAACTACAATATGTGTGTATTTCCATATATCGTACATGTCTTCACTCATATAGTAATCAACCCCTTCGAGTTGTCCTAGATGTATATCACTGTCATCCAGATACATGTCTTCTTTTTCAATCATCATTGGTGCCGTTCCATCACAGCAACCACCACTTTGGTGGAAGATAACCTCACCGTATTCATCTTTTAATTTTCTAACGACTTCTGCCGCTTTTTCAGTAATTTCTATTTGTTGGTATTTCATTTTTTATAACTAAAATATCGAGACTATTTCATTAGAATAAAATAGCCTCGATTTATGATATTAATATATTTGTCTAAAAGAATCCTAATTTGTTTTTGTTGTACGAAATCAACATGTTTTTATTTTGTCGGTAATGGTTGAGCATCATTAAATGCGTTTCACGACCGAATCCGGATTTTTTGTATCCACCAAATGGTGCGTGTGCCGGATATGCGTGGTAGTTGTTGACCCAAACCCTTCCTGCTTTGATAGCACGTGGAATTTGATACAACTGATGTGCATCTCTTGACCAGACACCTGCGCCTAATCCATACATAGTGTCATTTGCAATTTCTATAGCTTCTGCTTCGTCTTTAAATTTGGTTACTGATAAAACAGGTCCAAATATTTCTTCTTGGAAAACACGCATTTTATTATGTCCTTCAATCAAGGTCGGACGGATATAGAAACCATCTTTAAATGACTCTTCTACTTCAGCAGGCTTGCCGCCACAAAGAATCTTGCCGCCTTCTTCTTCTCCAATTTTTATATAAGACATAATTTTTTCAAATTGATCTTTGGATGCTTGCGCGCCAACTTGTGTGCTAGGGTCATATGGATTTCCTTGTTTGATGGCTTTTGTTCTAGCAACAACTTTTTCCATAAAGGCATCATAAATGTCTTCTTGAACCAATAGTCTGGAAGGACAAGTACAAACTTCACCTTGGTTAAAAGCAAATAAGACGGCGCCTTCGATAGCTTTGTCAAGAAATTCATCATCGTGATCCATTACAGAATTAAAGAAAATATTAGGTGATTTTCCACCTAGTTCCATCGTAACAGGATTTAAGTTTTTAGAAGCATATTGCATAATTAATTGTCCTGTAGTCGTTTCACCTGTAAAGGCAACTTTATCAACGCCTGAATGTGACGCGAGTGGTTTACCGGCTTCCGGTCCAAAACCATGAACAATGTTTATTACGCCCGGAGGAAATAAATCTGCAATTTTTTCCATTAACAAAGTAGCAGATGCAGGGGTTTGTTCAGCTGGTTTTAAGATAACTGTATTGCCTGCAGCAAGTGCGGGCGGCACTTTCCAAGAAAGCATCAATAGGGGAAAATTCCAAGGAATGATTTGTGCAACCACACCCAAAGGCTCTTTAATGATTAATGATACCGTATCTTTATCCAATTCCACGGCAGAACCTTCTTCTGCTCTAATGGCAGCGGCAAAATAACGCCAATGATCAGCAGCAAGCGGCACATCTGCATTTAAAGTCTCTCTGATAGGTTTTCCATTATCTGCTGTTTCGACGAGTGCAAACTCTTCTAAATTTTCCTCGATAATATCTGCAACTTTATTTAATAAAGCGGCCCTTTCTGTAGGTGAAGTATTTCCCCAAGCTTCTTTAGCGGCGTTGGCGGCAGCTACAGCATTGTTAACATCTTCTTTTTTTGACCTGGGATATTTGGCTAGAAAAGAATTGTCAATAGGAGAATAATTGTCAAAATATTCTCCCGAAACGGGTGCTTCGAATTTTCCATTGATGAAGTTGTCGTACTTCTCTTTGAATTTTGGTTTTGAATAACTCATAATTTAAATGTTTATTTAGTTAATATATTTTTTTGTTTATCGCACGAAAATAATCAAAAATATGACATATGCAAGGTTTTGGCTATAAAACTATATGATTTTTAATAAATATTTTTATTTTTAACTATATTGATAAAAATGTCGCTTTAGAAATATACATCTATTATTATTGAGTATTATTAATTTTAGAGGCCTATATATCGGGCTTCATTAAAAAAACATGTGTTTGTCTTTAAATTTTCAGCAATTTTATTTGTGAAATTTAAAAAACATCTTAACTTTGCACTTAATAATGAAAGAATTTAATCAAAATAGAACTTGGTGGTGGCCTTCTAAATCTCAAAACGGATTCAGGAGCTAATCGCTATATGCAAAATTTTAGATAGACAAACTCACCGAATCCGGTGGGTTTTTTTTATAAAAATAATTTAATTATTATACATATGAAATATAAATTTAAAACCAATATCATCAAAAGTTTAAGCGACTTGTATACCCCTGTCGAATTGTACCTTAAACTGCGCGACCGCTTTCCAAATAGTTTTTTATTGGAGAGTTCCGATTACAAATCTAAGGAGAACAGCTTTTCGTACATAGCGCTGGACCCGATTGCTTCCTTTATTGTTGATAAATCAAAAACCGTAATCAGTTATCCTGATCAACATAAAGACAGCTTCGAAACTTCAGAAATTGATGTAGCAGACAAGCTGTACCAATTTACCAATGCTTTTGACATAACCGATAATGATTTGGATTTTGTAACCAAAGCCCTGTTTGGTTATACTTCGTATGATGCTATTCCATTGTTCAAAAGGATAGATTTTAAGAATCAGGATTTTGATTTTCCCTTGATGCAATACCACCTGTTTAGATATTTGGTTGTGATTAATCATTTTAATAACGAATTATTTTTATTGGAATTTATCAGAGAAGGCGAACAAAGCAATATTGAAGACTTGGAAGCTTTGGTAATGTCTCGTGCAATTTCTACTTTTTCATTTTCGCCAAGCGGTAAAGAATCTACAAATTTTACGGATGAAGAATTTTTGGAACGCATTCATAAAGGTATTGAACATTGTCATTTGGGAGATGTTTTTCAAGTGGTTTTTTCTAGAAAATTCAGGCAAAATTTCAAGGGAGATGAATTTAATGTATATCGCGCCTTGCGTTCGATAAATCCTTCGCCGTATTTGTTTTATTTTGACTACGGAAATTTTAAGATTTTTGGTTCATCTCCCGAAGCGCAGTTGATTATTGCCAACAATGAAGCGGTAATTAACCCAATTGCAGGAACTTTTAAAAGAACAGGAAATGTTGATGAAGATGCCTTGCTGGCAGAGGCATTACAACAAGACCCAAAAGAAAATGCGGAACACGTGATGTTGGTAGATTTGGCTAGAAATGATTTGAGTATCAACAGCAAAAACGTCAGGGTTGAAAAATTAAAGCAAGTAGAGTTTTATTCTCATGTCATTCACTTGGTTTCAAAAGTAAGCGCTGCACTTCCGGATGATTACAATCCAATTGAAATCTTGGGCAATACATATCCGGCAGGGACTTTGTCAGGAGCACCCAAACACAGAGCAATGCAATTAATCGATGAAAATGAGAACGAAAGCAGGGGATTTTATGGCGGTGCCGTCGGAATTTTGGGACTGGATGGCAGTTTTAACCACGCTATTTTTATCCGTTCGTTTGTGAGTAGCGGACAAGCATTGACCTATCAAGCGGGATGTGGTATTGTTGCTAAATCAAATCCTAATAGTGAGTTGGAAGAGGTCAATCACAAATTGTCAGCACTGCGAAAAGCCATAGAATTGGCAAAAACAATTTAAAAAAATTAGATAATATGAAAGTACTCGTCATTGATAATTACGACTCATTTGTGTACAATTTGGTGCATATTTTATATGAAATTGGTGTAGAAGAGGTAAGGGTAGTCAAAAACGACTTGGTAGATTTGAAAAATATAGCACAGTATGACAAAATTTTGCTGTCTCCGGGTCCGGGTGTCCCCAAAGATGCCGGATTGATGCCACAAATTATCGAAAAATATGCTCCGAGCAAAAACATCTTGGGTGTTTGTTTAGGACACCAAGCAATCGTTGAGCAGTTTGGAGGTAATCTAGTCAACCTGGCACAGCCTTTACACGGTGTACAGTCTGTTATAAAAATAAAAAAACCGGATTATTTATTCGAACAGATGCCTGCTGATTTCAAAATCGGTCATTACCATTCGTGGATAGCAGATGCGCAAACCTTACCCAAAGAAATTGAAGTAACTGCAATCGATGCTCAAGGGAGCATTATGGCAATTCGGCACAAGCAATACGATTTACGAGGCGTGCAATTTCATCCCGAATCGATTTTAACAGATAATGGAAAACAAATTATTAAAAATTGGATTGATAATTAGTAAAATGATGTATTAAAAATAAGAAAAATGAAACAGATACTCGAAGAATTATACCAACATAAAACCTTATCAAAAGTTGAGGCAAACAAAATTTTGCATCAAATAGCTACCGGTGTGTACAACCACAGCCAGTTGGCATCTTTTTTAAGCGTTTTTATCATGCGCCCGATTACGTTAGAGGAACTGCAAGGTTTTAGAGAAGCCTTGTTAGAACTTTGTATGCCGGTCGATTTGTCGGCATATAATCCTATGGATTTGTGTGGCACAGGAGGCGATGGCAAAAACACTTTTAACATCTCTACACTTACTTCTTTTATCGTTGCGGGTGCCGGCATTCCTGTAGCCAAGCACGGCAATTACGGGGTTTCGTCTATTTCAGGTTCGAGCAATGTCTTGGAACAGATGGGCATTGTTTTTACCGCAGACGAGCAAAAATTACAAATGCAATTAGAAAAGGCAAACATTTGTTTTTTACATGCGCCTCTGTTTCATCCGGCGATGCGTTATGTGGCACCGGTCCGTAAAGAAATGAAGGTCAAAACTTTTTTTAATATGCTAGGACCATTGGTCAATCCGGCAAGACCCAAAATACAGATGGTTGGCGTATTTAGCTTGGCATTACAACGCATGTATCAATATCTTTTTCAAGCAGAACAAGACATGCAATACAATATTGTATATGACTTGGATGGATTTGACGAATTGAGTCTTATCGGTACTTGCAGAACCATCAATCCCAAAGGAGAACAACTGTTGACTGCTGCCGATTTTGATATGGAGCCTACAAAATACGAAGACTTGCATGGCGGAGATACATTGGAAGAAGCTGCTAAAATATTCCTCGATATTTTGGAAGGAAAGGGAACCGAAGCACAAAATAAAGTGGTTTTGGCAAATGCAGCTTTGGCCATTCAAACCTATCATCCGGAACGTAGTTTGACAATGGCTTTGGCACAAGCAAAATCCTCTTTGTTTGAAGGAAAAGCACTGAATGCATTACAAATTTTAAAAGATTTATCATGAATATATTAGACACGATTAAACAACATAAGATAAAAGAGGTTGCAGAAAAAAAAGCACTGATACCTATAAAATTTTTAGAAAAAAGTATCTTTTTTGATACCCAAGGCGTTTCGTTAAAAAAATATCTAAACGATCCCAAACATGTCGGTATTATTGCCGAATTTAAACGCAAATCGCCTTCAAAGGGATTTATCAATCAATATGCAGATCCGGCAAAAATTTCGTTGGGTTATATGCAAGCAGGCGCTACAGCACTTTCGGTTTTGACCGATGTCAATTTTTTTGGTGCCAAAAACGACGATTTGAGTACGGCGCGCAGGTTTAACTATTGTCCCATTTTGCGCAAAGATTTTATTGTCGATGCTTATCAAATATATGAAGCAAAATCGATGGGTGCCGATGTTATTTTGTTAATAGCAGCTATATTGTCGCCGGCGCAAATCGCTTCGTTTACGGAAGTAGCGCATCAATTAAAAATGGAAGTTTTGCTCGAAATTCACAACGAAAAGGAATGGTTGGAAAATAAAAATACTCCGGTGGATTTATTGGGGATAAACAATAGAAATTTAGATACATTTGAAGTGGATATCGAAAATAGTGAACATTTAATCAATCTGTTACCAAAGGAAATGACCAAAATTGCAGAAAGTGGCATCAATGATGTCGAGACGATTCAACGACTTAAAAAAATGGGTTTTAAAGGTTTTTTGATAGGAGAATATTTTATGAAGGATGCAGATCCTGCTCAAAAGTGTAAAGAGTTTATCCAAGAACTGAAAAAGACAAACCAATAAATTTGTTTAGAATATGTCGTCAAGAAAGATAAAAATCTGCGGGATGAAAAACCCAGAAAGCATCAAGGAGATTAACCAATTGGATATCGATTTTATGGGTTTTATTTTTTATCCGAAATCCAAGCGATATATCGATGAAAATTTTCCTGTTGCAAATATATTGTCTGTACCGAAATCTATCAAAAAAGTTGGTGTATTTGTCAACGAATCGCTGAGTAAAGTGGTAGAAATACAGCAAAAATATTCCTTGGATTACGTGCAGTTACACGCTGACGAATCGCCTGAATATTGTGAAGAATTAAACGAAAAAGGTATCAAAATCATCAAGGCATTTCAAATAGATACAAACTTCAATTTTGACCGTTTAACTGCTTACGAAAAGTGGATCGATTTGTTCGTTTTTGACAGTCCGACCCCTTTGTATGGCGGGAGTGGCAATTCTTTTAACTGGGCATTATTGTTAGATTATCAAGGAAAAACGCCTTTTTTGCTGAGTGGCGGACTGGGTTTGCACAATATCAAGCAGGCGCTCGAATGCAAGCACCCGATGTTGGCAGGCTTTGATATCAACAGTAAAATTGAAATTGATCCCGGAAATAAAGATATAAAGCAAGCTGCCAAAATGCAGGAAATTATTAGGAATTTTGAAGGCTAACGAATTATTATAAAAAATTATTTAATACTAAATAGATGAAAAAATTTAAACCCAATACGGAAGGATTTTATGGCGAATATGGCGGTGCCTTCGTGCCCGAAATGTTATACCCGAATGTAAAACAACTGCAAGCGGAATACCAAAAAATTATAGACTCTTCCGATTTTCAAGCGGAATTTAATCTGTTGTTGCATGATTATGTCGGTCGTCCAAGTCCCTTGTATTTTTCAAAAAATCTTTCTAGAAAATATGGGGCGCAAATATATTTAAAGCGCGAGGATTTAAATCATACCGGGGCACATAAAATTAACAATACCATCGGACAAATATTGCTGGCAAAACGATTGGGTAAGAAGCGCATCATTGCCGAGACCGGCGCCGGACAACACGGTGTGGCAACCGCAACGGTTTGTGCCTTGATGGGAATGGAATGCAAGGTTTTTATGGGCGAGATAGACATGGCGCGTCAAAAACCAAATGTCGATAGGATGCGTTTGCTCGGGACAGAAGTGGTACCGGCAAAGAGTGGTAGCAAAACACTGAAAGATGCTACTAATGAGGCGATTAGAGAATGGATTAACAATCCCGTCGATGTGCATTACATCATTGGTTCGGTAGTGGGACCGCATCCTTATCCGGATATGGTTGCACAATTTCAGTCAATTATCAGTGCGGAAATGAAGAAGCAATTACTAGAAAAAACCGGAAGCGAGTCCCCTGATTACATCATTGCTTGCTTGGGTGGTGGTAGCAATGCTATGGGTGCTTTTTATCATTATATCGATGATCCAAAAACCAAATTAATTGCTGTGGAAGCAGCCGGTAAAGGGGTCGAAACCACAGAAACAGCGGCATCTATTGCGCTAGGGCGAAAAGGAATCATTCATGGGAGCAAAACCTATTTGATACAAACCGACGACGGGCAGATTGTAGAGCCGTATTCCATTTCTGCCGGATTGGATTATCCCGGCATTGGTCCCGTTCACGCCTATTTGCACGATAGCGGTAAAGCTGAAATCGTAAATGCTACCGATATGGAAGCCTTGGCTGCCGGATTCGAACTGTCGCAATTAGAAGGTATCATTCCCGCTTTGGAGTCGGCACATGCTTTGGCACATTTGCCAAAAATGAAGCTAAAACCAAGCGATGTGGTCGTGGTGAACTTATCGGGTCGCGGTGATAAAGATATGCAGACGTATCAAAAATTTTTAAACGTATAATTTAGTAATAATAAACACATGAAAAATAGATTACAAGCACTTTTTCAAGCGCCTAAAAAAGATATTTTATCGATTTTTTTTACAGCAGGTTATCCCCATTTGGAGAACACAGAGGAATTGATTTTACAACTCGATGCTGCCGGAGCAGATTTGTTGGAAGTTGGCTTTCCTTTTTCCGATTCCTTGGTTGACGGACCGGTTATCCAAGAGAGCAATCAAGTATCTTTAAAAAACGGGATGTCTCTAAAAAAACTTTTTCAGCAACTGGAAGGTATTAGAGAAAAGACACAAATTCCCATTCTTTTGATGGGTTATTTGAATCCGGTTTTACAGTATGGTGAAGAAAAATTTATGCAAAAATGTGCAGATATCGGTATTGATGGTTTTATTATTCCGGATATGCCGCTACCGTACTATAACAAGTATTGGGCAACCCAAGCCCAAGCGCTGGACTTGTCCAATATTTTGCTGATTACACCCGAAACCGAACCGGAACGTATTAAGGAAATCGATTTGCATTCAACTAGTTTTATTTATATGGTTTCTTCTAACAGCATCACCGGCGCCAATAAAGATTTGACGAATCAAACGGTTTATTTTGAGCGAATAAATCAAATGAATTTGCAACATCCAAGACTGGTCGGTTTTGGTATTCACAACAAAGAAACTTTTAGAAATGCTTGCAAATACAGTAGCGGTGCTATTATTGGAAGCGCTTTTATCAAGCATCTAAAACAACATGACACAGACAAAGACTCAATACAAAAATTTATAAAACAACTAAGATGATCATACAACTAATACCCTGTATTTCACCCGCACAAGAACAAGAATTAAACAAGCTGTTAGATTCGTTGCAAATAAAAGTGATGAAAGTTTCAGCGGCATCTGCCACTTATTTAGTAGCCGTATTAAAGCAAGAAATCGACATAAGAAAAGTTGGAGAGTTGTCCGGTGTAGCGGATGTACATCGATTGACAGACCCTTACAAATTGGTTTCGCATCAGTGGAAAGTTGACCCGACTGAAATCGATTTGGGCGATGGTGTAGTTATCAACCGAAAAGATTTTACCATAATGGCGGGACCTTGTTCCATAGAATCCGAAGCACAGATTGAGCAAGTGGTGGCAAATTTGGTCAAGAACAATATCAAAATAATGCGTGGCGGTGTCTATAAGCCAAGGAGTTCTCCTTACGCTTTTAGAGGCTTGGGAATGAATGGGCTAAAAATGTTTTATAAAGCTTGTCATGCACAAGGTATCAAAATTATAACCGAAGTGATGCAGGTTTCTCAGATAGAACCGATGTATGATTATGTCGATATTTATCAAGTTGGTGCTCGCAATACGCAAAATTTTAATTTGTTGGATGCGTTGGGAAAAACCGATAAGCCCGTCATGATCAAAAGAGGTATTTCCGGGACGATTGATGAGTTATTGCAATCTGCCGAATATGTTTTTTCTGCCGGAAACGAAAAGATTTTGTTATGCGAAAGGGGTATCCGTAGTTTTGAACACGCCTATCGCAATACATTTGATATTAACGCCATTCCCATCTTAAAAGAGAAGAGTCATTTGCCTGTGGTAGCAGATGCATCGCATGGAATAGGTTTGCGCAAACATGTGCCCAAAATTGTACTTGCCGGATTGGCAGCAGGCGCCGATGCTACGATTGTAGAAATGCATCCCGAGCCTGAAAAAGCCTTATCGGATGGGCAACAAACTTTAAACTTTTCGGAGTTTGACAAATTAGTTGCCAAAATAAACAGCATTAAGGAGATTTTAATGTAGTAGTTGTCATTTTATGGCTTAATCATTTACTTGATTAGCCAGCGCATAAGCTTGTTTTTTGACTTCGGCTGCCCATTCGTGTATGCTTTTGCCGTCATCAAATTGGGTAAAAGGAATGGGTTTGCCAAAGATAATCCGGATCGTTTTGTTTCTTTGTTTGACCAATTCTCTTGGTAATAGAAATAGTTCGATATTGGCTTTGATACCCAATTTTTTTCGCCATTTTGCCAAGGCGTAAAAAAACTTCGAATTTTCTGTTGGGATATAAAACGGCACGACATCTTTGTGATATTTTTGGGCAAATCTTATAAAACCGCTTCGCCACAATCCATCATCGGGAACGCCTTTGTCTTTACGCATTACTTCTCCTGAGGGAAATATTGTGAGCGGAACACTGTTGTTGGCAATGCGTTTTTCTAATTGTTGTTTCTGTTCATTTGAGTTTTTTCCAAAGACATTTACCGGCACACAGAGTTCTTCAATAGGTTTGACCGCCATCAATATTTCGTTTGTAATGTGGTTTATTTTTGGAAATTTGTCTTGGAGAGCATGGGTCAATGCAAAAAAATCAATACCGCCAAGTGCATGGTTGCCAGCTAGGATTATTTGGGGATTGTCAGGGATGTTTTCTGCTCCGATGACTTCGTATTTGATGTTTAAATAGTCGCTGACGGCTTCGTTAAATTCGTAATTCTTTAAATCAGATGTTTTTCTTAGAATTTTATTCAATTCCTTTTCTTTGATAAGCCATTTGATAAAAGCAATAACAAATCCGGGTAAATTTTTTATGGTAGGATTTTTTTGATTTCGGATAATTTTTTTGACATCTATTTGTATCATTCAATCAAATTTTTAGATGCAAAAATTATAAATTTTGTACGTTAAAAGTGTCACCGCCACGGATATCACCACTTTTAAAACCTTTTAAAAACCATCGAACGCGTTGTTCGGAAGTGCCATGTGTAAAGGCATCAGGCACGACGTATCCTTGATGTTGTTTTTGTAAACGGTCATCGCCTACTGAATTGGCGGCATTGACTGCTTCTTGGATATCTCCTTCGTTGAGGACGTGTTTCATTTTTTCTATTTCGTGTGCCCAGACGCCGGCAAAATAATCTGCTTGAAGCTCTAATCGTACAGAAAGACGGTTGTAGGCTGTTTTGCTAATTCTACGGCGTTGTGCTTGCATTTGTTGGGTAATTCCGAGCTGTTTTTGTACGTGATGTCCTACTTCGTGTGCAATAATGTATGCCATAGCAAAGTCCCCCGATGCACCAAAGCGCTGTTTGAGTTCTCTAAAAAAGTTTAAATCTAAATACACCTTTTCATCTGCAGGACAATAGAATGGTCCTGTTGCAGCACTTGCCATACCACAAGCAGCATTGGTTCTGCCACTATAAAGCACTAAGGTAGGGTAGCGGTATTTTGCATGCAGTTGTTCTTTAAAGATTTTAGTCCACACATCTTCGGTGTCTTTAAAAACCACTTTGGCAAAAGTGCCTAATTCATCATTTGGGTCTTGGGCATGTGTTTGTGTCTGTGTTTGTTGCTGTGTCTGTTGTATTATTTGTGTAGGTGCTTCACCTGTTAGCAAGGTGTACGCAATAAAAAAGATGATAGAACCGATGCCAATGCTACCACCTACTACTTTTCCGGTGCTACGACCTCTGCGGTCTTCAACATGTTCACTTGTTTGTCTGCCTCTCCAACGCATAATTTTATAATTTTAATTGTACAAATATAAATTTTTATTTTAATTTAAACTTCAAGTAAGTTATTGGTTTCCCAACTTTTAAAAATTTTTTTTCGTAGTAAGTTTGGATGTTTACCACTTCTTCGGGCGCATACGTATTGATATAAGTATCGTGGTGCGCATGCAGTATTTCGTGTCCTAATCCTTGTAGCAATCCAATGGTATAACCATGTAAAAATTCGCTGTCGGTTTTTAGGTGGATAAGCCCGTCTTCTTGCAAAATATGCTTGTATTTATCCAAAAACTCAGGGTTGGTTAGACGGTGTTTGGTACGTTTGTATTTTATTTGCGGGTCGGGAAAAGTAATCCATATTTCAGAGACTTCTCCCGCGGCAAAAGCACTTTCAATCAACTCTATTTGCATGCGTAAAAAAGCCACGTTATGAATATTGTTTTCAAGTGCTGTTTTAGCACCGCGCCATATTCTAGCGCCTTTGATGTCTATGCCTATAAAATTTTTGTCAGGGAATTTCTCACTTAAACCAATGCTGTATTCTCCTTTACCGCAACCTAATTCTAGTACGATAGGATTGTTATTTTTAAAAAATTCACTATTCCACTTGCCTTTCATTTCAAATGTATCACTCAAAAGTGTCTCACGTTTGGGCTGGAATAGATTTGAAAAAGTCTCGTTTTCTTTAAAACGTTTTAATTTATTTTTACTTCCCACTTGGTCAAAATTATTATTAATATGAATACGGTCTATAAACAGTTATTTTCAGTAAAATCATTGTTTTTGAATGATTTATTGACTTAAGACGCTAATCAAATATATTATGTATTTTTATGGCGTCAAAAATACGAATAAATTGTCCAAGTCAAAAAATATATTGATTGCGCCTTTAAAATGGGGTTTAGGGCATGCCACGCGTTGTATTCCCTTAATACGCAAATGGCAGTCAGAAGGACACCGGGTGCTAGTGGCTTCGGATGGCGATGCCTTGTTGCTCTTGCAAAAAGAATTTCCAAAACTTATTTTTGAGGATTTACCTGCTTATGATATTCGCTACGCTTCTCGTCCTTTTTGGAATAATTTGAAATTGCTTTTGCAGTTTTTTAAAATCAAAAAGGCTGTTCGGCTTGAACATCAAAAGACAAAAGAATTGGTCGAAAAATATCAATTAGATTTAATTGTTTCCGATAATAGATTTGGCGTCAGGGACAAGCGGGTAAAATCGGTATATATAACGCATCAGTTACGTGTATTGTCTGGTGTAACAACTTTTTTAACGAGTTTTTTTCACCGGAGAATTTATAAAAAATTTGATGAGATTTGGGTGCCGGATATGGAGGGAGACGATGGGTTAAGTGGTCGTTTAGGACACATTTATTCCGGTAAATTGCCGGTTAAATATATAGGTGTTCAAAGTAGGTTTAGATATAAAAAAGTTCCAATCCAGTATGATTATTTAGCTATTTTATCAGGACCTGAGCCTCAAAGAAGTCAATTGGAAGCTATTTTGCTAAGAGAATTGCCAAAGCTACAAAAAAAAACAGCTTTGGTCAGAGGGGTGGTCGAAGATGAACCTATAAAATATCAAGAAAATGGCTTGACGGTTTATAATTATCTTACTTCTGATGATTTAGAGCAACTTATTAACGCCTCATCGGTTGTAGTGGGGCGTTCGGGTTATTCTTCGATTATGGATTATTACCAACTGCAAAAAAAAGTTTTTTTTATACCCACGCCCGGGCAGCCGGAACAGATTTATTTGGCGAAATATTTGTCGTCAAAAGGAATTGCAAACTATTCAAAACAAGCGGATTTTGACATAAAAAAACTATTTGATAATAAGCGACATAGGGGCTTTGCTACTTAAATGAAATACGGAATCCATTTTTTTATTTTTATGAATATTAAGTTATTATTAAATCTTGCTAAATCTTTGTTAAGATGCTAAAAT
>JANTGO010000010.1 GCA_024763015.1 Flavobacteriaceae bacterium | reverse complement strand
TTAACCGGTTATATTAAACCGGACAGTGGAAAAGCCTATATAGACGACTTGAACATAGCCGAAAATCCTATTTTGGTCAAACAAAAAATCGGTTATTTGGCAGAGAACAATCCTTTGTATTTAGATATGTATGTGCGCGAATATCTGTCGTTTACGGCTTCTGTTTACAAGCTGGACGATACAAATGTAGAACGTGTCATCACACAAACCGGATTGCTACCCGAAGCACATAAGAAAATAGAACAATTATCCAAAGGATACCGCCAACGCGTGGGATTGGCAGCAGCACTTATTCACAATCCTGACGTGTTGATACTCGATGAGCCTACCACCGGATTGGACCCCAACCAATTGGTCGAAATTAGAAATCTAATCAAGGAATTGGGTAAGGACAAAACCCTTATTTTATCGACGCATATTATGCAAGAAATTGAACAAATGGCTGATAACGTGTTGATTATAAACAAAGGGGAAATTTTGGCAAACGAAAGTTTAGAAAAATTACGAACCGGTCAACAACAGATTATCGAGGTTGAATTTGACCTGCGTGTCGAACGGGAATTCCTAGACAAACTACCGCACATAGAAGCATCCGAAAATTTAATGGATCATATTTGGTGCTTGGCCTTTAACACAAGGGAGGATATGCGTCCGGTTATTTTTGATTTTGCCAACGAGCAAGGACTTAAAATTTTGCAAATGCACCAAAAAAACAAAAATTTGGAGCAATTATTTAAAGAAATTACACATTAAAAAATCCTGCGAAATTTTTCGTTTTATTCTGAAATTTTTATTCGTATTTGCGTGTGTAGAGACGAGATTAATTGCATCTGTACAGTGTGCGTGTGTGTAGAGACGTTGCATCGCAACGTCTCTACAAGTCGCAATGTCTGTACGATGCTACATTAATGTCGGGGCTTCGATACAATTTTTCCTGCTTTCATTGGGAAAATCACTCAGCCTCCTTTGATTCTGCAATAATTAAAATACATTATTAATGTACAAAGCGTAGGTCACTGAGTGATTTCAATGACTGAAAGGAATTGAAATTGTACCGAAGTGCCGGTTTCAAGAAAGTAAAGATTTAATAAAAAATGAATATCGAACAAGGATTAACGATTTTTGATTTTAGAAGTAGAGACGCAATGCACTGCGTCTATACAAAATAGTGCCTTGTATCTGCACAAGGATAATTTCATGAATAATCCGGATTAAGACAACCCCTTAATATTCCCTTTGTTATCAATAGACATATTATCGCTAGCCGGTGTGGACGGCAGTCCGGGCATTCGCATCATTTTGCCTAAAATGGGAATGATAAATCCCGCACCTGTATTGATTTCTATTTCCCTGACAAACACGTTGAAATCGGTAGGACGTCCCAATCGAGACGGATTGTCGGACAAGGACTTTTGGGTCTTTGCCATTACAATAGGCAAGTGTGCATAACCGAGTTTCTCTATTTTCCGAAGGGTTGTAAGCGCTTTTTTGGAATATTCTACATTTGTAGCGCCATATATTTCGCGTGCAATTTTTGCAATTTTTTCTTGTATGGACTGGTTCCAATCATAAAGCGGTTTAAACTCATTTTGATGACTGTCAATCATTTTGACCACGCTTTCTGCTAAGTTGGTCATACCGGCACCACCTTTTTCCCATTCTTCCGCCAAAATGGCTTCAATACCTAAGGATTTTGCCTTTTTGACACATATCTCAATTTCTTCTTCCGTGTCATTTGGAAATTTGTTGATGGCAATAATGGGTGTAATGCCAAATTTTTTGATATTTTCGATGTGTTTTTCAACATTTTCAAAACCCTTTTCTACGGCTTGTGCATTGGCTTGGTTAAAATCTTTTTCGCCACCGTGATGACGAAGCGCCCGAATGGTTACTACCAAGATCACAGCCTCAGGATTGAGATTTCCATAAACACTTTTAATATTTAGAAACTTTTCGGCACCCAAATCAGCACCAAATCCGGCTTCTGTAACCACGTATTTGCTTAGAGATAAGCCCATTTTTGTAGCAATTATAGAATTGGTTCCTTGTGCGATATTGGCAAAAGGACCGCCGTGAATAATAGCGGGATTGTGTTCCAGCGTTTGCACCAAATTGGGTTTAATGGCATCCTTTAGCAAGATGGTCATAGCATTTTCGGCTTTTAAATCGCGTGCATAAATCGGTTCTCCATTCATATTGAGCCCTACGAGAATATTTCCCAATTTTGTTTTAAGTTCGCCCAAATCATTGGCTAAGCAGAGGATGGCCATTACCTCCGAAGCCGGCGTAATGTTAAAACCGTCTTCGCGGGGCATACCGTTGACCTTTCCCCCCAAACCAATTACGATATTTCGAAGCGCCCTGTCGTTCATATCCATAACGCGTTTCCAAAATATTTGACGCACGTCCAAATTTAATTCGTTCTTGTGGTGCAAATGGTTGTCAATGATGGCAGCGAGCAAGTTGTTAGCTTTTTCAACGGCAGAAAAATCGCCTGTAAAATGCAGGTTGATTTCTTCCATTGGGATGACTTGTGCATAACCGCCGCCTGCTGCACCCCCTTTGATGCCAAAAACGGGTCCTAACGAGGGTTCTCGAAGCACAACGGTGGCTTGTTGTCCAATTTTATGTAAACCGTCTGCCAGCCCGACGCTTACCGTTGTTTTTCCTTCACCCGCAGGTGTGGGAGTCAGTGCCGTAACGAGTATCAAGTGGTTTTTCTTTATTTTTTCTTCATCGATTAGATATAAGGGCAATTTGGCTTTGTATTTGCCATAAGGCTCTAAATCTTCACTGTCGATGTTTAGTTTTTTGGCAATTTTCTTTATTTTGCTGATTTTGACGCTATTGGCAATCTCAATATCGGTCAAATATTTGTGTTTATTCATTCTGATTCTTTTTTTTACCTGAAAAATTCATAAATTTTGAGTGTGTAGATACAAGGCGTTTGACTTTTTAAGTTATACTGACGTATTACAAAAAGTTAGCAACGTAGTAGATGCATACTCAAAATTTAAACAATAGCTCAAAATTGAGCTAAAAAAACTACTGAAACAATAATATAACAACTTATATATCAATGAAATGTTTCTCTTTTGTTTCATTTGTGGTGAATTTTATGGGTTAAAATCCATCCACGGTATCATCCATATTTCTTTGGTCGCCACTGCCTTCAAGTATATTGTTTTTTGACATAATGGCTTTGACGTATCCCAGAGCTTTTACTTGTTTTAAGTGATAAGATTTTTTTTGCAAACTATCTATTACTTGCTGAGAAAAAGCGCCTTCTTCATACATAATTTCATCCGGCAAAAATTGGTTATGAAAACGTTTTGCTTGAACGGCATCATACATATTCATATCAAAGTCGATGGTGTTGAGAATAACTTGATAAACAGAGGTAATAATGGTCGAACCGCCGGGTGTTCCCACGACTAGAAAAACTTTTCCGTTACGGGTTACGATGGTAGGCGTCATAGAGCTAAGCATACGTTTGTGCGGTGCAATGGCGTTGGCAGCGGCGCCGATTAGTCCAAATTGATTGGGAACGCCGGGTTTGGCGCTGAAATCGTCCATTTCATTATTGAGGAAAAATCCGTATCCATCGACAATTACTTTTGAACCGAAATTGGAATTCAAAGTTGTGGTACAAGAAACAGCCATTCCGTTTTGATCGACTACTGAGGTGTGGGTCGTCTCAAAACTTTCTTTGTGCAAGGTGTAACTACCTGCCATAAGACTGTCGGTGGGTGTAGCGCTTTGCCATCTAAAATCGGTCATTTTATGCTTCAAATAATCATCGTTTAGCAAACTGTCAATAGGGACGTGGTAGAAATCGGCATCGCCCAGAAATTGTGCTCGGTCTGCAAAGGCACGTTTTTCTGCTTCAACCATTATTTGTGTTGTTTTTTGGCTGTGAAATCCCCATTTTTTTATAGGGTAATTTTCTGTGATTTTGAGCAACTGTCCCAAAGCCACCCCGCCACTTGATGCAGGAGGCATCGAAATGACTTTGTATCCACGATAATCGACACTAATGGGTTTTCTAAATTTTGCTTGATAATTTTGTAAATCTTTGGCTAAAATAATACCACCACTTTTCTTGACTTTATTGACAATGGCTTGTGCTACGGGTCCTTCATAAAAACCTTTTGGGCCTTTGTCAGCTATGATTTGTAAGGTGTTTGCCAGCGATTTTTGTACGAGCATATCGCCTTCTTTCCATTTTTCGTTTTTTATAAATACCTGATTATTAGGATTGTATTTAACAAAATCAGCTTTATATTTGTTAAGTCTGTAAGCTTCTGCTTTTGAGATTGGGAAGCCGTTTTTGGCCAGATTAATAGCCGGTTCAATCAGTTTTTTCCAATCTTTGATGTGTCCGTATTTTTTCCAAGCTGCATACAATCCGGCAACACTTCCCGGTACGCCAACTGCCAAGCCGCCGTAGGTGCTTAACTTGGGAATTACGTTTCCGTTTTTGTCCAAATATAAATCCTTGTACGCCTTTGCCGGTGCAGTTTCTCTGTAATCGAGTGCCTCGTTTTTTCCTTCGGGTGTGTGGATAATCATAAAACCACCACCGCCAATATTACCGGCGCGCGGATAGACGACCGCAAGTGTAAATTGCGAAGCGACCAAGGCATCAACGGCATTTCCGCCTTGTTTCATTATGTCGGTGCCCACTTTTGATGCCCAAGGATTCGCCGAAACGATCATGGCATTTTTGCTGGTTTTGTGCTTTAGGGCAATTGGATTTTCTTGCTTAACTTTGCATGAGTAAAGAAATAAAAAGCTTAAGGTAAAAAGGAATAGTCTTTGCATAGAGATATTTTTTTAAAGCGTAAAAGTACTAAATAATGAGAGAAGTACGTTTTGCTTGCATAATTTAATTTTAATTTTTTTTATGAAACCACCATGTAGTAATTTCCTTTACACACAAAGATATGATTATGGTGGTTCCATGGTTACCAATAAAAAAAGTAAAAATATAAACACATGAAGTATTTACACAGTATATTTTTTAGTTTGTTGTTTTTAGGACAAATGTCTGCACAGAAAAAAGACAGTTTTAAGGTGTATGGAATACCTTTAGATACGATTGCCAATATGGTGCAAAAACACCCAAAATATTTTGATTTTTTAAAGCGTAAATCGCTAATGAAGGATAAGAATATGTCTGAAGATGAATGGGTTATGTTGTATTATGGCAGTGCTTTTCAAAAAGATTACCATCCTAAAAAAGAAGATAAGGCGGTAGAACAAATTGCTAAAAAATTGGCTGAAATGGACTTTAACGTAGCCATTACGGAAGCCGAAAAATTACGAAAACTTTTTCCATTAAATGTCCGTTTGCATATGCTATTGGGTTATGCTTATAAAAAAATAGGGGAGAAGCAGCAATCAAAATGGTATTATAAACGTTATGGTGATCTTATCAGAATTCCTTTATATAGCGGAAGCGGCCGTAATTTTGAGCAAGCTTTTGTTGTCCGTATTGTCAGTGATGAATATTTGATTCTCAATCAGAAGGATTTGGAATTGACTCAGCAAGCATTGCGCTACCACCATAAATATCCTTTTGATGTGTTACGGGTGCAAAAAAAATCTACAAACAATCAGCGATTGCCAAAATTGTCCAAGCAAAAGATATATTTCAATATTTATCTCCCATTTTTTATAGGACAAGGCAAAACTTTTAAGGATGAATTGGAGACTGCCAAGAAAAAATTTAAGGTAAAAGACGATAATAAGTAAAATATTTATTGCTATAAATTATTTTTATCATTTTTTTATGTTGTCAGTTATTTCTTTGTTAGTTTTGTGTAAAATTTAAAAAAATCAAAATAATTATGAGTTTAATTGGTAAAAAAGCACCCGAATTTAGTGCAGTCGCTGTGGTTAACGGCGGAGAATTTCAAGAAAATTTTTCATTGGAACAATACAAAGGCAAGAAAGTAATTTTATTTTTCTATCCTTTGGATTTTACATTTGTTTGTCCTACTGAAATTATTGCTTTTCAAGAGAAAATGGAGGAATTTGAAAAAAGAAACACCGTAGTTGTCGGTTGTTCTATCGATTCGCAATTCTCTCATTGGGCGTGGTTAAATACGCCACAAAATAATGGTGGTATTCAAGGCGTTAAATATCCTTTGGTTGCCGATTTGGATAAAACCATTGCGATGAAATATGATGTTTTAGGCGGTGATTATTATGTGAGTGAAGATGGCGAAGTGTCATTCGAAGGCGATCCCGTTGCCTTTAGAGGTTTGTTTTTGATCGACGAAAAAGGTGTCGTACAACATCAATTGGTCAACAACTTAGGTTTGGGTCGTAGTGTAAAAGAAGCCCTACGCCTTATCGACGCTTTGACGCATTTACAAGAATATGGTGAAGTTTGTCCTGCCAACTGGGAAGAAGGCGATGAAGCGCTTAAGCCCACTTTTGAAGGCGTTGCCGATTATTTGAGCAAAAAATAATTTATATAAAGTAATACAAAAAGAGCCGAGATTTTCTCGGCTCTTTTTGTATATAAAGTTTTTATACTAATACTTTTGTTGCACGCAAGCTTTTTATAAACTGTTTAGACTTTAATTCAAATGCGGGTTAAGCGGTGCATGCTGCCAGATGATGTTTTTAGGGTCGATATCAATCATTTTCTTTTTCCAAACATTTTTTGGATTTAGATTGAGTATATCCAAATCATTCACAGATACAAACCATGATTTTTCTGAAATTTCATCTTTTAGTTGTTGTTTGCCCCAACCGGTGTAGCCCAGAAAAAATTTAATATTTGTTTCATCGATTTCTTTTTCGATTAATAATTGCTTGACCAATTCAAAATTACCGCCTAAATAAAGTTGTTGTTCCTTGTTAAAAAGGATGGATTGCTTTATTAATTCCGGTTTGTTGTGTAGATAAAACAGGTTGTTTATTTCGACCGGACCACCATTCCAGATTTGTATATTGAGCGGGATATCGCCAAAGACATCATGTAATCTGATTGGAAGGGGTTTGTTGATGATAAATCCCATATTATCGTTTTCTTGTTGTTCGGATAATAAAATAACCGACTGATTGAAAATGTGATCCATTAACAATTCGGGGGTTGAGATTAATAATTTTCCTGCGAGATTTGACATAAAGGTTGTTTTGTAAAAATATCCGGCAAAAATAATACCAGTTTATGGGTGTAGTTAATTAGCTTTTTTAGCAACAATAATTTGACATTTTGACATAAAAAAAGCCGCTTATAAAAAGCGGCTCAAATTGTTATAAAAATTGTCTTAGTTAACAGATTTTGATAAATCAGAACCGGCTTTAAATTTAACAACTTTTTTTGCAGGAATTTTAATAGTAGCACCAGTTGCAGGATTTCTTCCTTCTCTAGCTTTTCTGCTTTGAACTGAAAAAGTTCCAAAACCGATTAGAGAAACTTTGTTACCTTTTTTAAGGGCACCTTCTACGTTTTGTTGAAATGATTCTAATGCTTTTTTAGCTGCTGCTTTGGTGATGCCTGCATCTTGTGCCATTGCATCAATTAATTGTGATTTGTTCATAATTGTAGATTTTTGTTTACTGTTTAACGTTGCAAATATAGTATTTTTTTTTAAAAAATTAAAAAGTATGCTTACAAAATCCTTATTTTATGGGTGTTTGGACTTCTTTTTATTTGGTTTAATGAACTGCTTCCTAAATTTAACTCTTGTTTATTCTATTGTTGTTTTAATTATTAAGCCTAAGTAGTAAAAAATATAATGACCAGATAATCAGTTAGATATATAAATATTTGTTTGGGTTTGCCTTGCTTTAATTTCTGTTTTTTTAGAAAAATAAACATAAAGTATGATAACTTATAAAAAACTAATATATATTAATTTATTATATAATTTTGACTATTTTTGGGCTAAAATTTAACGAAATGAAGTCATATTTAACATTGTTTTTGGCTATTTTTTATCTCAATATCGCCGCACAAACGAAAATAAAAGGAAAAGTTATTGATGCAAACTCAGGGGAACCTCTTGTATTTGCAAACCTTATGGTCCACCAAAATTATGGTGTTGTGTCAGATTTTGAAGGTTTTTTTGAGTTAAGCGTTCCTTCTAATAAATCTAATTTCTTTGTTTCTTATATTGGTTACGAAAAGCAACAAGTTGCGCTGGATGCAAAAAAGAAGTTCTATTTAACAAAGTTAAAACCGGTTGCTGAGGCATTGAATGAAGTGGTGATTACGGGTAAGTATGTCAACCCGGCTATCGATTTGGTAAAAAGGGTCATCGAGCAAAAAAAGAAAAATGATTATCGCAAGCGCATTCGGGAATATAGGTTTGTAAAATATTTCAAATTTTTGGTTTCAGGCGATACAACTGCGATAAAAAGTCCTTTTGATACCATTATGAAAAATGGTAAATTGGTAAGAATTGACTCAAGTCTATATTACTTTAAAAAGGATTTACGCCAAAAAGATTTTTTCTTAATGGAAAACATTAGTAAAATCAACGTTAAAAACGGTAACGAAAAAGCAAAAGTCTTGGCAACCCGAACGGCGGGGTTGAAAAATCCGATGTATGAATTGCTGGCGATGCAAAGTGCTTTATATAATGTATATGATGATGAACTTACTTTTTTGTTTAAAAAATTTGTGGGGCCTTTGACAAAATTTTCTTTGAAGCAATACAAATATGAGATTGAAGACACTATGCAATTTCAGAATAGACCAGTCATCGTTTTGTCATATAGACATACAAAAAAGCCTTTGATTTCGGGACGTATTTTTATCGATCAAAAGTCTTTGTCCATTGCCAAAATGAGTCTGAACACTTTTAAAGAATTTGAGCTAAGAACGATCCACCATTTTCATTATTACCCTAAATATGATATTTGGTTTCCTACAAAATCAGATTTGTTGATAAAAAAAGCCGAAAAAAAAGGTGGCTTAAGTTTGGCAGATGGTGCTATCAAAATAACGAATGAATCTAGGAATGATAGTTTATCACATTCAAATAAGAAGACAGGACTGGATTATATGTATGCAACTTCCAAAACACAATTTTCGGATGTCGATTTTGGAAAACAATATCCCGAAAAGATGGTTTATGCCTTGCAAATCGATCCAAAGGCGAGTAAGCAACCTGAATCTTTTTGGCAAGAATATACCGGAAAAAAGCACACGCAGAGGGCTTTAAATACTTATAAATACATCGATTCTGTAGCCGAAAGCGAAGGGGTTGAAAAAAAACTACAACTTGTCAGAGCTTTAGCAACAGGTTATTTTAAGCTTAGTAAAATTGACATTGATTTTGCAGATTTATTAAATTATAATCGATATGAAGGATTGCGTCTTCAAATAGGTGGTAAAACCAATCTCGATTTATCGGATAAATATAGTGTTGAGGCCTATGGTGCCTATGGTTTTAAAGATAAAGATTTTAAATATGCCGCTAAAGTTAATCTTAAATTATGGACACAAACAAAAACATTTTTGCATGCTTCTTATTTCAAGGATTTACAAAAATCGGCCGGTTTTTCTAGTTTGATTTTTAGTAAAATGCAACAATTAACAGATCATATATCCGATGATAAGTTTTATATGTCAAAAGGATTTTCATTCGGAATCAGTCATTTATTGACACCTAAATTACAAACAAATCTTCGTTTTACGCGTACAGATGAAAGTGCGAAACACGATATTCCGTTTCATTACGGAAGGATAGATTTTAAAGACAAAGATATATCTGCTATTTCGTTTGACGCCGTTTATACACCTTTTGCTAAATATATGCTTACGCCTGAAGGACGAAAGATAATTAAAGACGGTTATCCTAAATTTTCGGTGCATTACGAACAAAACATCCCGTCTTTGCAATTGGATAAGAGCCATTATTTCAGATTTGATTTTCAATCTTATTTCAAAAAAACTTATTTGAATAAGAACTATTCAGAAGCGATGTTTCGTATAGGTTTTACACCGCTTTATACGCCGTTTACAAAACTGTATATGCCTAATACCAATGATTTTGCTGCGCAAACGGTTTTTGGACATTTTACGATTAACAATAGCTTTGCTTTTGAAACGATGAAAGATATGGAGTTTGTGGATAATGCACTTTTGAGCTTGCATCTACAACACACCTTTACCAATCTTAAATTGGGAAAAAAATTCCGAATGGATTGTCGTTTAATAGGTCGTATGGCATATGGATTTACCTTTGATGATAGTCGTTATAACCAAGTAAAATCACTAGGAAAAGTGTATGTGGAAAGTGGCTTGGAATTAAGGAAATTGTTTGCCAATCTTGGGCTTGGTTTTTATTATAGAATGGGTGCTTATAGGCATGTCAATCAATTTGAAAATTTATCGATTCGTCTTACGGTGGACCCTTTTACATTTTTGAAATTGTAATAAAAAATTCGGCAAGTTTTGAAAAACTTGCCGAATAATTTATTTGCATTCTTATTTATGAAAGCGTTCTTCTTTTTCTTTTTCATAATGATGGGTAACCGCATTTTTAAACTCATCCCAAACAAAATGTGTCAGTTTGATAATATCTCTGTCTTCGTGCGCCACTAATATTTTCTTTGATTTTAAATCTATTGATATACTTAGTAAGTAAGTGTCAGAAGATTTATTAACGATTACTTCTAAAGTTAAATTTTTGCTGTATCGTTTAAATAATTTTTCATAGAAAGCGCTTTTTTTAACACAGATTTCTTTAAATTGTTCTCTGTAAGCCGATTCTATTTCTTTTTCATTTTTAATGATTAGATTTACCATTGTTTTGTTTTTATTGATTAATAATTTCAATATTTAATTTTTTTAGTTGCCATCCGAATCCCATAGATAAAATGCCTATAATTAATATGGATAAGCTAACCAAATATACGGTTGTGATAACGCCTACAATAGGATTAATAATGACGTAAATAGAAAGTAAAAGTGTCAGTAGACCACCGATAAAAGTCCACCACCAATTACGGATTTCCATTTTTTTCAATACAAAAGAAAAACTCATTCTTGAAGTGCCCATAAATGCCAACCAAACACCTAAAAATAATATTAAGGTTTCAGCAGCTAGCGCAGGTTTAAATAACAGAATTGTCCCAATCGTCATTTCTATCAAACCGAAAATAGTGTACCAGATACTTCCTTGGAAAAATTTCCTGCTGCGAATACCAAAAGCTAAGTTGAATCCGCCACTGATAAAAATATACCATCCAAATAAAATGGATAAGCCTATAAAAGTGAATTTTGGTGAAAACAACATGAATAATGATAAGAAAACCAATATTGCGCCGCCTAAGGCAGGCATCCACCAATCTTTAAATTGATTTTGTATACTGTAATTTGTGTTCATAGCTCTATTTTTTTAAGTTCAAATAGAATCGCCCAAAATATATACCAAGCTTTGTTTTTATGACAACTTGACATAAGAGAAGTTTATAAAAAATCAGGCAGTTAAGTTGAATTTAGATAAGATTTTCTAAAGCCATCCCTCTAGAACCTTTAATAAGAATGGAGGCATCTTTTATTTGTTTCAAGATATTTGCTTTTTTAAAAGCAGTTGTGTTTTTATATTTGGGAAAATCACTTTTTGTCCTAAAGAAATTTTTGCCAATCAGGTAGGCGTCTATTTGTTTTTCGGTCAAATAGTCAGCAATAAATCGATGTTCTTCTTGTGAAGAATCGCCCAATTCAAACATATCGCCCAAAATGGCTATTTTTTTATCCCCGTGCATGTTTGACAAATTGTCAATAGCAGCTTTCATGCTGGTAGGATTTGCATTGTAGGTGTCTAAAATGATTAAATTTCCGTCTTTTTCAATAATTTGCGAACGCATATCTTTTGGGGTGTAATTTTCGAGTGCCTCCTTGATTTTCGTATCGCTAAGATTGAAATATTTACCAATGCTAATGGCATAACCAATATTGGATAAATTGTATTTACCACTTAATTTTGTCTGAATTTCCGTGTCGTTAAGCAATATTTTTAGTTCCGGTTTTTCAGACATGTCTTTTAATTGTATCTGTGCTTCGGGATGATTGTGAAAACTAAAACCAAACTTGTTTATCCCTTGGCTAATTTCTTCGATGATTGCATCGTCGTAATTTATAAATACCAATCCTTTTTTATGACGGATAAAGTCAAATAAAGCAGATTTTTCTTTTTTTACCCCCTCCAAATCTTTAAAAAATTCCAGATGGGCTTTGCCAATGCTTGTGATAAGCCCAAAGTCCGGATTGGCTATTTCGGCAAGCGTTTTTATTTCGCCAAAATGATTAGAACCCATTTCTACAATCGCCAAATCGGTGTCGTCGGGAATTTCTAACAAAGTTAGGGGTACGCCTATGTGATTGTTTAGATTTTTGTAAGTTGCCGTGGTGTTGTATTTTTTTGACAAAACCGCATTTATAAGTTCTTTAGTGGTCGTTTTGCCATTGCTTCCGGTAATGCCAATCACAGGCATTCCAATATATTCTCTATGAAAATTTCCTAAATCTTGAAGTGCTTTAAGCGTATTGTTAACGTGAAAAAATTTTTTATTTTTTATTTTTTGATTGTCCACAACAGCAATGTGTGCACCATTTTTTAATGCTTCTTCGGCAAACTGATTGGCATCAAACTTTTCACCTTTGAGTGCCCAAAAAATATCGCCTTCTTGTACTTCTTTGCTGTTTCTGGCAATATTCGGATGTTTTAAAAATATTTCGTGTAGTTCTTTTATGGGGCGGTTAGTCATATTTTCTAATCATTTTTTCAATTGTTTTCACCATACAGTTATTACCAACGTAAAAAGGAACGCGTTGATGTAACTCAGTGGGCGTTATTTCCATAATTCTTTCCTTGCCGTTTGAGGCACGCCCACCTGCTTGTTCCGCTATTAAAGCAATGGGATTACATTCGTATAGCAAGCGTAATTTTCCATTTGGATATTTGGTGGTGTTGGGATATAAATACACGCCGCCTTTTAACATATTCCTATGAAAATCAGATACTAATGAACCGATATATCTCGAGGTATAAGGACGGTTGTCTTTTTCTTCTTGACAAAATTTGATGTACTTTTTTATGCCTTTAGGAAAATTTTGATAATTTCCTTCATTAACCGAGTATATTTTGCCAATTTCAGGAAAATGTATATCGGGATGCGATAGGTAAAATACGCCTAATGCCGGGTTGAGCGTAAAACCATTTACGCCATGTCCGGTTGTATAGACCAGCATAGTTGACGTGCCGTAAATCACGTAGCCGGCAGCTATTTGTTGGGTGCCGGGCTGTAAGAAATCTTCAATAGTTACAGGTTTTCCAAGGGGGCTTACGCGTCTGTAAATAGAAAAAATGGTACCTACCGAAACATTTACATCGATGTTAGAAGAGCCGTCAAGCGGGTCCATCAATACGATGTATTTGTTGTTGTTGCTTTTATCTTTCCCGACAATATTAATGAATTCATCTTCTTCTTCCGAAGCGATTCCACAAACGATTTCCCTGTTAACCAGTGCTTGAATAAAAACTTTATTGGCAAATACGTCGAGTTTTTGTTGCTGTTCTCCTTGAACGTTTTCTACCTCTGCATCTCCAATAATATCGACCAATCCGGCTTTGTTTACTTCGTGGTTTACAACCTTTGCAGCGAGTCTGATAGAATTTAGCAGACTGCTTAGTTCACCACTGGAGTAGGAGAAGTGGGCTTGTCTGTCGATGATAAACTCTCCTAATGTAATGTGTTGATTCATAAAAGTCTATTTTGAGATTTTTATAATTTTGAAATGAGTTGTACCTTAAAATTTCTGCCCGGCGCACTAACGGCGGAAGCAAATTCTTTATAGTGTACATCAAAAATATTTTCTATTGCCAAATATACGCTAAAATTTTTATTGAGATGATAAGTGCCATACAAGTTAAAAATATGCCATTTTGGGAAACCTGCATATGTTCCGGAGCTTGGATTGAATGGCGATTCATCCAGATTGTCAATGCCGCCGATAACATCGTATTCTTCCACAGGTTTGTCAAGCATAAATCGATACATCAACGAGCTTTCAAAATTTTTGTATTTATAGGTTAATGTAGAATTGCCATAGAGCGGTGGAATGGAAGGCATGGGTCTGTCTGCATCAATCATACGTCCTTTGGTATAAAACACGCCTGATTCTAAGGTAATTCTTTTTGATAATTTGCCATTAATGGTGAAGGAGCCACCGTATATTCTTGCATCGCCACTATTGACATTAGCATAGGTTTCTGCCCATTCTCCATCGTATAAAATATCAGTGACACCGGGTTGTAAACTAAATTTGTCACGAGTAATATAATGGTACAGGTATGAAAAATACCCACCTGCCGAGACGCTAAATTTTTGATGGTTAAAAAAGCGAGTGATATTCATTTCGCCGTTATAGGCATACTCCGGTTTTAAATATATGTTGGGGACTGTTACTTTGCCTTTTTTCTCCCTGATTTTACCAATATCATCTACGTTTGGCGATCTGAATCCGGAAGAAGCCAAAGCGCTGATTTTCCAATTTTTAGGAGAAAAAATATAACTTAAATCTCCTGTAAAGGCATAATTGGCAAGTTCGTTGTCGTTATAGGGGAGGTTTATAAAAGTGTTGTCAATCCATTTTACTCGGACATAAGTCTGTGTATATCTTACGCCGGCATTAATATTAGATTTGTTGCTTAAATGATAGCGGTAATTTCCATAAGCGGCAAAATTCATATAGGTGCTGCCACCATCGGGATAACGTGTAGGGACGGGAGGTCCTTGAACGCTGCCGATAATACTATGCCCATCTACTATAAGCGTTTTGCTATATGCTTTAGATTGGACTTTGTTATAAGTAGATTCAAGTCCGTATGAAAAAACGCTTTTGTTTTTGAAATGGGTATTAAAGTCGGCATTGAAGGATAAAACTTTTACGTTTTCCTCTTGGTGTTCTTGGTCAAGACTGCTAAATTTTCTATGAATTCTACTTTCATTAATATCTTGATACGCTAGAATGATATTGGCTTTTTTAAGCCATTTTTTGTCGAAATGAAGCAATAACTGCGGTGAAAAAAGCAGGCGTTGAGACGGACCATAGCGCCATTCGGCATATTTTAGTTCTCCGGAATCGGTTTGTTGCGTTAGTTTATCAAAACGGTTGATAGACGAATTGAGGTTTAGTTGTGTGTTAAAAAGCAATTCATTGTGTTTACCAAGGTCGATGACTGTTTTATTAAAAAAGTCTTTTTGTTGATAAGCCGTTTGGGGTTGTAAAGTTTTATCAGTGTTGATGTTAGCTGTAGCTCTGTAATATCGATTGGTATTTAAAGAATATTTATCGACTACGCCCCAATTTTTATAGCCGTGTATGCGATTGCTTCCCATCCGAATATCACCAAAATCGGAAAAAGAAAAATCAAAACTTGAAGCCCAGCTTAATTGGCTAATGGTGGCATTTGCATTAAATGTTGTTTCGTTGTTTGCAGAAGCATACCTGCCAATGATACCTCCAGTTAGCTTTTTGTAGCTGTTAATGGTAGGTGTTTTGGTATAAAAATTAATAACGCCGCCAAGCGCATCAGAACCATAGATAGATGAAGGGCCATAAATAACTTCTGTACGTTGCAAAATTAGGGGGCTTAGGGTAATAGCAGTGTGTAGGTGTCCCGTTCTGGAGATGGCGTTGTTGAGTCTGATACCGTCGACTACCAATAAAACCCTATTGGCTTCCAGCCCTCTTATGATGGGACTTCCGGCACCGCCTTGTGTCTTTTGTACAACGATGTCTCCTGATTTTTCAAGCAAATCGGCTGATGTGCCAGGCATAATTTTTTTGGTTTCGATGCGGTCGATGACTTTTACTTGCTTGGCTATACTCTTCTTTTTGTTTTTTGTACGACTTACAGATAGAATGACGTTGTCTAATTTTTGGTATTTCTTTAGCATTTCGACCACATATTTATTCTTGATAATCTGCCTTTTAGTGATGCGGTAGGTTTCGTAGTTTGGGTGTGAAAATACTAAGGTGTCTTTTTTTCTAAAATTTCTGATGTTAATAATACCGCGTTCATTTGTGTGAAAAGTAAGCTTTCCGTTAACACTTTTAACATTGATATTTTGAATGGCGAAACTGGTCTCCATATCAATTACCTTGATATTTTGTGCAAAAATTGTAGTGCTAGCCAATATTAGTAGTGATAGTAAGCCTCTCTTCATATTTCAACAAAATTTATTATTTTAACACTTATCTGTAAATTTGATTTAAAATTGGCAAAGATTTTGGTAAAGCAAAATTTTCAAGGTGTAATTGATAATATTTTAACAAAAAATCAATGCTCGTTCTTCTATCGTTATTACTGAGTTTTATGCTTTTATTTGTATCAAAAATCGTACCTAAAAGCCGTTTTAATAAATTACTTTCTGCTTGGTTTAAAAAACTACCTAGTGGCATTTTTTGACTAAAAATACCATTTTCCATATCAAAGTATGTTCCTTGTGTATTTGTTTGTGGTGAGAAACCCAAAAATTGACTCAATTTTAGTAGGAAAAAAATATGGGTATCCGGATTGAAATTGTTTTGATCCAGTTGTATGAATTCTTGTTCTATAAAGTGAAATAATTGTGTGTCGGCGCGCTCATTTTTTAGGCTTTGCAATAATATTTCGCGCATAAAAGTGGAGATGCTTATTTTGTCAAAATCTAGAAAAAGCGATTTGTAATGATAGGCGGGCTGTGCTTCTTTTATATACTCCAGTTGTCCTTTGGCTTTATTTGTTGTTACAATATTTAGGATGTTGTTGGCTTGAAAAAAAGCTTTTTTCAGTTTTCCTTTTTTGGCGTTGCGAAGCGATTTTATAAAGTAACTTGTAAAACCGGTTTCCCGGGTAAAACATTTGACAATTGCATCGTTGTCATTGTATTTGATAACAGCCAAAACAATGGCTTTGTCCTTGATGAGCATTATTTTATGACTAAAATCTTGGTGGTTTGTGTTTTGCTACCGTCATCGTTGGTAATCAGTGCGATATAAACACCTGATGCAACTTTATATTTATTAAAAGCTGTTAGATTCCAATCGATGCTACCACCTTTGGAAGTGGTTTCATAGACTAAATTTCCTTCTACATCTACAATTTTTACATGCACATCTTTGATGAGTCCTCTGATGCTTACAAAGTCGTGTTTTTGTTGGTTTACAGGATTAGGAAAGGCATATACATTGTCCATATTGTCCCCGGCTTCGGTGGCATTGCCTTTAAAAGCAACCAACCCGCTATTTGTGGCAAAATACACGATGCCCGTTGTGCCGTCTATGCTGATATCGTTGATGTCATTAGAAGGTAGCGGACTGTTTTCTTTGTCGTAATGGTAAATGGTTTTGGTGCCATCTTCGGACAAATAATAGACGCCACTTCCGATAGTTCCCAGCCATTTGTTGTTTGAGCCATCTACTTGTATGCTCGAAATATTTTGTCCTTCCATGAGCAATTGTACCGTTCCATCAACAACTATTTTTATAGGTTTTACTTCGATATTGCTATTTCCGAAGGCGTTTTCCGGATTGTTTAAGATACGCAAACTCTCGTGGTTGCCCATCCAAAGCGTATTGTTTTTGTCTATGGCCAAAGCTTTTACGTTGGTGTAAGTAGCAGGTTCAATACCATTGGTAATTTTAACCGTATTGCCATTGCTCGGATTATAACCAATGATTCCTTTGTAAAGCGTTCCTATCCAAATATTGTTGTTTTGGTCGGTAACTATTTTGGCGATATTCTTTTTGTATTCAGTTTCACTCGTTTGAAAAATACCATTTAAATTGGCTATTTGCCAGGTTTGGTTGGTTTGAAGCTCCAATAAATGATTGTCGTTGTTTTTGCTAACCCACAGATTAAGATTGCTATCAAAAGTAATATCGCCTGTTCTGATTCCGACAAGTGGATCTTGGGGATTATCGGTTAGGGGACTGTTATTCTGATTATACAGTGTTTCAACGCTATTGTTTTTTATTTTTAGCAGTCCGTCAAACATCGAGGAAAGATAGACCTCGTCGGGTTGTGAAGGATTCATTTTTACATAACAAATATCGCGAATATTGAGTTGGTCATATTTTATATTTGTCCATTGATTATCTTGATAAGTGCTGACCCCGCGTTGTCTTATGGGGTAAGGATTGATAGCGTCATCGTGGTCTCCATAAACTACCCATAACTTTTGCGCTTGGGCATCTACAGAAAAGGGTATGTTGTAGAGCGGGCAATTGGGGTGAATTTCTTGGTATTGGTTGTTGTTTAGGGGCGTTTGTAAAAGTCCGTATTTTTGGCTGCCGATGTACAGGTTTTGTCCGTCGCTGATGGCTGTGTTTACAAAATAATCATAAGTGGCTGTTGGCGTATATTGGGCTTCTTGTATGTAAGAATTGTTAAAGCGAATAGCTTTGTTTGAAAAATTAACAATCAATTCATTATTGGTGTTTAATCCGTGGATGATATCGTTGAAGTGTAAAATTTGGTGCAGGTTTGTAGGGTTAATTTCAAAAATATCGTAATATTTCACGCCTAGTAATTTTTGATTAAAATGTACCAAGTGATGCCATTGTCCGCCATCGAGGTGTGTCCAGTTTTGGTTGTTGAGCAGGTTGGCATTTTCATCGGCATATTTGATGCCTATATCGGTTGCTGCAAAGATTTTGTTCTGGTCAAAAGCTACGCTGTTTACACGTACAAAACTACCATTATCAAAGTAGTAGGTATCACCAAATTCGTTGTTGGTTACGTCAAAAACTGAAATGCCGTAATCGGTACTGAGGTAAAGCAAATTATTATGTGCTGTTGTCTGATTGACGACTTTTTTTTCGGGCGGAATGTAGGTGTTTAAGGCCAAGTCCGGAATTTTAAACACATTTTTTTGTTGATCGATGGTTTCAATTAAACCGCCTTGATGAAAAACAACCAATTTTTTAGCATTTTCGTCGTAATAAAAACTTTGTATAGGATCTCCTGACAATCCATTAATGCTTGATATTTTTTCGATTTCTCCGGTTTGCGTATGGTAGGTGAAAATGGCATTGTCTGCTTGCGCATAAATATAGTTGTCTACCTGCTGTACATGTTTGATGTTGAGGTAGGAGAACATGTCTATCCATCTGGTATTCTGTGCGTTGACGTTAATGATAACGACAAAGAAAAAAAATATAAATGCGATATTCTTCATATAATTAAGGATGTTTTTATTGTCTATTCTGATTTATTTTTCAAATATAAACGAAAAAAAACATATTAAATTTTAAACAGCCAAAATATTAAAAGATTACTCCTTATTTTCAAACTGTTTTTCAAACTCTTCCAAGACCGGTTTGACTGTGTCTTCCGGCAAATCTGAGATTTTTATGTACATCAATCCATCTATAGAATTATTGAAATTTGGATCTACATTAAATGAGATAAGACGGGCGTTTTGTTTGATGTATTTTTTGAGTAAGACCGGTATTTTTAGATTTTGGGGTTCTAACTCATCGATTAATTTATCAAATTTTACCAGATTTTTGTCAGCGGTGGAAAAAATGAAATTCCTATCCTTTTCACTTAGTTTTATCTTAAATTTTTTGTTAGGGTGAATATATTGTGCGGTAATCGGATCGTAAAAATATGATTTCATAAAGGCCACGATTAAGGATTTTGAGAAATTGGAAAATTTATCGCTAATACTGACCGGTCCAATCAAATATTCGTGGTCGGGATGTCGCAAGGTGGTGTGAACAATACCACGCCAAAGCAAAAATAACGGAAAGGGTTTTTGTTGGTATTCCCTAACGATAAAAGCCCTTCCCATTTCTATAGATTTGCTCAGCATTTGGTGCACTTCGTGATCAAAGGTGAAAAGCTCGTTTAAGTAGAAACCTTTAATGCCGTATTTTTGATAGATTTCACGCCCTAATCCCATTCTGTAAGCACCGACAATTTTATGTGCTTTTTGGTCCCAAAGGATGAGGTGTTTGTAGTATTTATCAAATTTATCGAGGTCGATTTCCTGCCCGGTGCCTTCACCGACTTCTCTAAAAGTAATCTCTCTTAAACGTCCGATTTCACGCAGGATATTAGGCATGTCTTTGGCGTCCGATAAGAAACCGACATATTCGTTTTTCTCAAACATTTTGTCTCCCTTTTGTAGAAGCGCTTCTATATCTTTTTGCTGCTTTTCGGTGGCTACCGGTTCAATGATTTTTTTTAGTTTGGGTGCCGGCTTGACCGGAATGATGTTTTGTAGTTTTTTCTTTTCGAAAGTTTTGGCAAGAATATAGGTTTTTTTACGGATAAATTCTCCTAACATATTATGGTCGGCAAAACCGCTTTGTGTTTTGATATTAATGGGTTTCCCAATACGCACTTTTATGGTTTTTCTTCTTTTGGAAATGGCTTCTGAAGGCAATTTTGCCGTTCTTAAAATGGGGTGAAGCTTTGACAAAAAATAAAACAATCGGCTATTTTTTGCGTGAAAATAAATAGGAATAATGGGCACTTGGGCTTTGTAAATTAACTTAAGCGCAGTTTCGTCCCAAGTTTTATCAACAATGAGCCTTCCGTCGTGGTAAGTTGAGACTTCTCCGGCAGGAAAAATACCCAATCCATGTCCTTCTTTTAAATAGTTTAGCGCATTTTTAAGCCCCGAAACACTTGAAGCAACATCCTTTTTGTTTTCAAAAGGGTTTACTGTTATCAAATAATCCTCTAAAGGTTCTATGTTTTGAAGTAAAAAAGACGCCAAAACTTTGTAATCGCTTCTTTGTTCAAGGATTAATTTTAGGAGTAAAATGCCGTCTAATCCACCAAGTGGATGGTTGGAAACTGTTATAAAAGCACCTTCTTTGGGGATGCGTTTTACATCCTCTTCGGGAATTTCGAAATCTATATTTAATTTGTCAAAAATAGCATTGATAAAATCTAAACCTTTGAGGTGTTTAATTTCATCATAAAACGAGTTTATTTTGTTAAGCTTTAAAAGACGCATCAGCAACCAGCCAATGGCGGTTCCAAATTTTCCTAGCTTATCTACTTTGACGGTTTTAGCAATATCGCTTGGTAAAACTAATTTCATTTGAATGGGTTTGTTTGCACCGACAAAGATAAAAAATATTAGGTCTTAGCAATGCTGAAAGCTAGCAGTTTTAAATACTTGCTATACAAATTATGGTATCGTCATTTAACTTGTTAAAAAACAAAGAAATTTCTTTTTCATTTTTTAGCATGGCCTTAGCGGATTGGTTGTTTAGTTGTGTGATTTTAATATCATTTTTGAAGGATAATCCGGGCAAATCAAACATTTTATAAATGCTTTCTTTGGCAGTCCAGATTTGAAGTAATCTAAAATCTTTGTTTTCTTGCAGAAAAACCAATTCGTTTTGATGTATAAATTTTTTTGATATTTTTTGTAATTTGGGTGTAAATGTTTCAATGTCAATTCCAATGGGCTTTTCGCTTAATCCAATCCCGACAAATTCTGTTGCATGACTAATCGAAATATATTGTGTATTTGGCAATAAAGGTTTGCCATTTTTGTTTTTGAAAATAAGTTTATCTATTTGTAATTTTTGTAAAACTATATGCTTGCTTATTAGTTGTTTACGGTGATTTTTGTTATTGTATTCGAAGATGTATTCCGGAATTTTATCAGAAAAAATATTTGCCAGTTCGTCTAAACTTTCGGTGATTTGCCAAAGATGTACTAGTTCCCCTTTATGAATTATGGGAGGTAATTGTGGCATAATTGTTTTTTTATTATAAATTTGTTTTTTCAAAATTAATATAAAATTTTCAAGTGCAGCTAATTCTTTTTATCTTATTGTATCCACTGATTATGTTTGCTTCTTATATGCCTTTTTGGTTGCTGTATAAGTTGTCCGATGCTTTATATTATATAATGTATTATATTCTAAGATATAGACGCAAGGTGGTTTCAAAAAATCTGGCACTTGTTTTTCCGGATAAAACGCCTCAGGAACGCAAGCAAATCGAAAAAAAATTCTACCGTCACTTTGCCGATTTGTTTATTGAAATGATCAAGGTTTTTAATATGTCATTGGCAGAAATTCAAACGAGATTTCATTTTAACAATGTAGATTTATTGAACGAAATCAGTCGAGAAGGACAAAATATCACGGTTGTAGGGGGGCATTATGCCAACTGGGAATGGGTTTTTTCTCTGGCTTCGCACACAGATGCTTTTCCCATTGCAACCTATTTGAAGATAAATAATAAATATTTTGAACGTTTTATGCTCAAAAACAGGGGGCGTTTTGGCGGGCGGTTAATCGAGACCAAACTTTTAAAAGATGAACTTGAGAAATATGACAAAAGTGGTGCGCGTTATATTTTAGGTTTGTTGGCAGATCAGTCGCCTCAGTTGCATAGAAGTAGGTATTGGCGCTCATTTTTTGGTTTAGAAGTGCCGGTATTTATAGGCCAGGAAACCTTGGCAAAAAAATATAATACAGCTTTTGTCTTTATGGATATTCAAAAAATAAAAAGAGGATTTTATGAAGTAAATTTTGAATTGATAACGAAAACACCACGTGATTTTGAAGATTTTAAATTAACAGATATATACATTGATAAATTAGAAGCACAAATTAAAAAATGTCCCGAATTTTATTTATGGTCACACAATCGTTTTAAGCATTTAGGCAAAAAGAATGTAGTTGCTCATTTGCTTAAAAAATAATATGATAGTTTTAGTATGAGACATTAAGAAATTGACTTTGTGTACATTTTATTACATATGATTAATTTATGTTAACTATGTTTGCATAAAATTAAAAAACATAAATAGATGAAAAAGTTATTTATTTTAGCATTATTACTAGGCATTTCAAGTATAAATGCGCAAAAAGTAATTAATTCGGGTTCTTTGATTCAAGGAGGTTTGGATGATGGCGAAAAGTTGCTGCGAGCTTATATTACACCCGTTAATAAGGCAATCGTTTTTGGTTTGTCAGATGTAACTTATACCAAAAACAAAAGAGATGACGACCGCAGGTTGTTATTGTCTGTAAAATTGGCTTATGTATCGGTTCCCAATGCGGATTTTACCTATGATGTTTCCAAGTTGAATTTGCAACATATCGAAGCAAAAGACCCTGCAAAAACAATAGCGCAAACTGCATTTGGTGATTCTTTGAAAACCATTACATTGGTTTCTAAAGATCACGATTTGTTTGGCAGACCTTTGTATGAGTTTGATACACCTACAGGAAGTCAAAAAAGTGCTTTACCGCTGCCAAGTTTAGGGCTTACCTATAGAATGAAATATACCAATTTGTCGGTTAATGTTATTCCATATGTACAAGTGCCAACTTCTGATTTGATGGTAGGTATGTTGGGATTTTCGGTGCAACAAGATTTGGCGATGTTTGTAAATGGCTTGCAAGGTAAAAATTTTGCGGTGAGCTTACAAGGAAGTGCTTCCGGCTTATATGGCAATGCTGCTTTGGATGTAAAACCTGGAGCGGTAACAGTGCCGGTAACGATGACCGGTTCGCACCCCGGGCCTTATGATAATCAAGAAATAAATATCTTTTATACTAGTATTAATGTAGGCGCTTACGCCGATTATGCCCTTACCAAAAGCATTAGTTTATTTGCCGGTGGTGGTGTAAATATGGGTTCTTCTCGTATTTTGGTAAAAGGAAATTATCCGGTTTATACTTCGGATCCTTCTGGTAACGGTTCGGTTGTGGCCGATGATGTAACCGATCCGTTGGATATGAGTGATAGTTTCTCAAGAGCAAAATTTGAATTGGGTGCCCGTGCCGATTGGAATAAGTTTTACGTACAATTAAATTATAACATATCAACCTATGGCGGACTGGGTCTGAATTTGGGTTATAAGATGTTTTAATTGAAATGTAAATCTAAAACGCAAAACGATTTTTTTTAAAATATAATTTAGGTTTTGTCTAAATTTTAAAAACTGCATCTATTGACTTGCCGGCTTTTGTAATAAATTGGTAAAAACTAGGATGTTAACAGATTTTTAGTGCGCAATCCGATTGCAGTTGATTATGACAAGCATAATTTTAGAAAATAATTTTAAAAAACTTTGTCAGATAAAAAAATATTCATAAATTTGCACTCAATTTTGAATAAGCAAAAAATATAGCGAGATGTCGAGAGTATGTGAAATTACAGGAAAAAAAGTGATGATGGGTAACAATGTTTCTCATGCACACAATAAAACTAAAAGAAGATTTGATATCAACCTTTTTAAAAAGAAGTTTTATATCCCTGAAGAAGACCGTTGGGTAACTTTAAAAGTTTCTAAAGCAGGTTTGAAAATTATTGATAAAAAAGGAATTGCAGCTGCATTAAAAGATGCTAAGGCAAAAGGCTATCTAACAAGAAACCTATAAAATTAGAGAGAAATGGCAAAGAAAGTAAAAGGCAACAGAGTACAAGTTATATTAGAATGTACAGAGCATAAAGATAGTGGTCTTCCGGGAACTTCCAGATATATCACTACCAAAAACAGGAAAAATACCCCTGCAAGATTGGAGTTAAAAAAGTATAACCCCATTATGCGTAAATATACTTTACATAAAGAAATAAAATAAGTAAGAGATGGCAAAAAAAACAGTAGCAACCTTACAAACAGGTTCTAAGAAATTTACGAAAGTAATCAAAATGAAGAAATCACCTAAAACAGGTGCTTATATCTTTGAAGAAAGAATGGTAAATGCCGATCTAGCAAAAGATTATTTCAAGAAATAATTTTAGTTGGTATATAGTGTTTTTTGACAGACACTATAAAATTTTATAAATCCACTCAGTTTTGAGTGGATTTTTTTATTTGTATAATGTATTGAAAAATTGTATTTTCGTCATTAATTAATTTTTATTTTAATTATGTTTAAAAAATTATTTTCAAAAAAAGAAAAAGAATCACTTGATAAAGGACTCGAAAAAACAAAAAAAAGTTTTTTCTCGAAATTATCCAAAGCTGTTGCCGGAAAATCAAAAGTAGATGATGCGGTATTAGATGAGTTGGAAGAGGTGCTGATAGCTTCTGATGTTGGGGTTGATACAACGATTAAAATTATAGAACGAATAGAAGCGCGGGTTGCCAAAGATAAATACTTGGGAACCGGAGAATTAAATAAAATTCTTAGGGAAGAAATATCCGGTTTGCTGTCTGAAAATGAAGTTGATAACAGTGATATGCCCAGTGTAGAGAATATAAAACCCTACGTCATTATGGTGGTAGGTGTTAACGGCGTTGGAAAAACCACAACCATTGGAAAATTGGCTAATAAATTTAAAAATGAAGGAAAAAATGTGATGCTGGGTGCGGCGGATACCTTTAGAGCTGCAGCGGTTGATCAACTCCAAATTTGGGCAGATAGAGTAGGCATACCCATTGTAAAACAAAAAATGGGAAGCGATCCTGCTTCAGTGGTTTTTGATACTTTGCAATCAGCTAGTACCAAAGATATAGATGTTATTTTAATCGATACGGCCGGGCGCTTGCATAACAAAATCAATTTGATGAACGAGTTGAGCAAGATTAAAAATGTGATGAAGAAAATTATACCCGATGCGCCTCATGAAATATTATTGGTTTTGGATGGCTCTACCGGACAAAATGCCTTTGAACAGGCAAAACAATTTACCAAAGCTACCGAAGTAAATGCTTTGGCGGTTACCAAATTGGATGGCACTGCAAAAGGAGGTGTCGTTATTGGCATTTCGGACCAATTTAAAATTCCTGTAAAATATATTGGAGTCGGAGAAAAAGTAGAAGATTTACAAGAATTTGATAAAATTGAATTCGTTGATTCATTTTTTAATGAATAAATGCTTATATGTAAAGAATATTTTATATTTTTAAGCGTTAATATTTATTGATATAAATTAATTATTTTGAGAATCACCTCGTTATGTTAATTTCGACCGTTTTTGATGAAGGGTACAGTAATATTATTAAAGGTGATTTTATAAATCGACATACATGAAGAAAATATTTTATTTACTATTGCTATTTGTTTTAGCATTCTCTAACCAATCTCGCGCACAAGAAGGCGTGCCGATTTACCACGATTATTTGTCAGACAACTTATTTTTGTTACATCCCGCCATGGCAGGTGCCAGTAGTTGTGCAAAAGCACGGCTAACCGGAAGAATGCAATGGTTTGATGTGGCTGATAATCCGATGTTGCAGACCTTTAGTCTGAATACGCATTTGGGTGATGACGGACAAAACGGCGTAGGCGTCATTATATTAAATGACAGAAATGGCTATCATTCTCAAAAAGGGATACAACTGGCTTATGCACGTCATATCGATTTCGGAAACGGTGCCGAAGTAAATAAACTCTCTTTTGGATTGGCGGGTAGTTTCTTTCAAAATCAATTAGATGAAACATCTTTTGATCCTGCAAGAGTGGATCCTATTATTGCCGGAATTGTTCAAAGTAGTATTTATTATAATATAGATTTTGGCTTGTCTTATCATTTAGAAAATTTCTTTATTAATCTATCTGCAAAAAACATGCTTTTAATGTCAAGAGATTTATATACGGGTTTTGAATCTAGTAATGTTAGAAATTATGTTGGGTCAGTTGGTTATTTTTTCGGTCAACATAACTTTCATGTAGAACCTTCAGCATTGGTGCAATACAAAGAATATAATGGTGATGTCATTGTAGATGCCAATTTGAAATTTTATTTTGACATGACGCAATATAACTCTTTATATTTTGGCGTTTCTTACAGAAAAGATTTTGAGCCTTCCCCTTATTTTGAAATGCATAATATTACACCAATCTTAGGTGTTAATATAGATAGATACACATTTGCTTATACCTATACCTACGAATTGGTAGATATACCATTGAGTAACAGTGGTTTTCATCAAATTACATTAGGTTATAATTTCAATTGTAGAAAGCAATTGGTCAGAAATGTTTGTCCTGAAATAAGATAAAGATTTTTATAGTCTCAAAGCCGGCACCTCGATACAAATCTTCTTCCTTTCGGTCAGAAAATCCACTCGGTGACCTATGTTTAGTACATTTATCACATTTTGTAATTTTTAGCAGAATGGTAGGTGATTGAGTGATTTTCTAAGAATGAGAAAATAGTATCGAAACCCCGGCATAAAGCAGAGAATTGTATCAAAACTTGGTACCTCGATACAAATTTTCTTCCCTTTCGGTCAGAAAATCGACTCGGTGACCTATGTTTTGTATATTAATCTACTTCTTCATAATCGACATATTCACCGTCTAAATCGCTTTTGGGTTTTTTTTGCGCCTCTTGAGGTTTTTTCTCAATAGAGGTTTCGCCCTCTTTGGTTTTTGGTTTTTCCTTGTAATAAGGATTGTTAAACTGCTCCTCAAAATTTTTGGCAGCTTTGTCCATCATTTTTTTTGCCATCATCGGTACAAAAAAGCGTAATAAAGCTTTAAAAATATAATAAATAAGGATAAATATAAGTATGTATTTGAGTAGTGCGCCCATTTTAATTAGTTTTATGATACAAAGATAGTTTTTTTAGATAAAACTTGCACAGGTTTTTAGCTTTGTTTAACTTTATATTTTCTAGAAAAAATATGTATTTACACAAATTACAATTATATAATTTTAAAAATTTTGATGAAATCAAGTTTGAATTTGATCAAAAAATCAATTGTTTTGTCGGCAATAATGGGGTAGGTAAGACCAATGTTCTAGATGCGATTTATTTTTTGGCATTTGGCAAATCTTATTTCAATAACAATATTAGACAGATTATTCGTTTTGATGAACAAGCATTTAGTGTCAAGGGAGATTTTAATTTACATCAAAAAGAAGAGCAAATTTTAGTCAGTTATCAAATTGATAAGAAAAAAATCATCAAAAGAAACAATAAAATTTACGAACGTTTATCCGACCATATCGGTTTTATCCCTTTGGTGATGATTTCGCCTTATGATAGGGATTTGATTTCCGAAAGTGGTACAACCCGACGTAAGTTTGTCGATAAGATTATTTCGCAAGCAGATGCTTCCTATCTTTCCGCTTTGATGGCTTATCAAAAAAACTTAGCACAGCGCAACAGTTTGTTGAAATATTTTTCAGCCAATCACAAATTTGACCAAGAAACATTAAGTGTTTATGACGAGCGACTGCACGAATACGGCACGGTGATATACAAAAAGCGAGCTGCTTTTATCAAGCAATTTGCTGCATTTTTAAAAGACCGCTATCAAGTGCTTTCCGGTGGTAAGGAAGCTGTAAATATTTCATATTATTCGGAAATGGAAGTCAAACCCTTGTTGGATTTATTGCGTGAAAACCGACAAAAAGATAGAATGTTACAACACACTTCAAAAGGTATTCACCGCGATGATTTTTTATTTGAAATTAATGAGAAACCTATTCGAAAATTTGGGAGTCAAGGGCAACAAAAAACCTTTTTAATTGCCCTACGATTGGCAGAGTTTGCTTTTCTTAAAACAAAATCGGATAAAATGCCCATTTTATTATTCGATGATATTTTTGACAAATTAGACGAAACGCGAGTGGAACAAATCATCAAGATGGTTAATGATCAATCCTTTGGGCAGATTTTTATTTCGGATACCCATGCTGAACGCACCAAAAATTTGATAGAAAACATATTGCAATCTTATAAGATTTTCAATTTATAAGTTTTTATCTTGATAGTAGCATAGTATAAACACGGACTATTGTGGTTTGCCTACGGGTGAAGGGCGTGTGCATGTAGAGACGCGATTAATCGCGTCTGTACGCTGTGCATATATGTGTAGAGGACGTTGCGGCGCAACGTCTCTACAGTCCGCAACGTCTGTACGGCGCGTAGTATTTGTAATATGTAATAAAAAAGTGCGGAAAACGGGTGCAAGTATTTTATAAACAAAAAAAGCATCGCTTATAGCGATGCTTTTTTTATTTTACCTAAAAATGATTAGTCAACACAATGTAATTTTTTGTATTTGGCCATCAATTCGTCAGGCGTTTCTTCATTTTTAGGATCTTTGTCGATTGCATCAACAGGACATACAGCCACACATTGAGGTTCGTCAAAGAAACCTACACATTCCGTACATTTGTTAGGAACAATGTAATAGAATTCGTCTGAAATAGGGTCTTGAGCAGCATCGTCATCTGAACAAGTGCCATCAGCCATATTCCATTCGTCTCCCGGTTCGTAAATTGCAGTATTTGGGCACTCTGCGATACAGGCGCCACAATTGATACAATCTTCACTAATAAATAATGCCATAGTTTTTAATTTTTAAGGGATTAATGTATATTTTTGTAGACAAATATAATACCATTTTTGATAATGACAATACTAGAACGAAAAAAAACTTTAGAATTTTTAGGAAAATTTTTATCGCAGTTTACAGACGAAGGAATCATTCATAAAGAAGGCATCCCGTTTAACGATATATTTTTCGAACCATTTTCGACTTTAATCAAGCGCGCGCATGAGCAAAACGGGTGGTTTACAAAAAAAAATGTACTTTATGCAACGGGTTCTTGGGCTAAAGTTTTACAATCGGATAAGATTGATAAATGGTTTAAAATGTATGATTTTAATCGTTTATCACAGCCAAAAAATGTCGGTGTTGTGATGGCAGGAAACATTCCTTTGGTAGGTTTTCACGATTTTATCAGTGTTTTGATGTCCGGAAATCGCATTAAAGCCAAATTATCGTCTAATGATAAACTTCTATTGCCGATGTTGGCCAAATATATGGAACATGTGCAGCCAAAATTTAAAGACTATATCACATTTGTTTCAGGAAAGCTTGAAGATATAGATGCCGTCATTGCCACAGGAAGTGATAACACAGCGCGTTATTTTGATTATTATTTTGGAAAATATCCTCATATCATTAGACATAATCGCAATGCGGTTGCTGTGCTTACCGGTACTGAATCAGACGAGCAACTTTTGGGTTTAGCCGATGATATTATGTTGTATTTTGGTTTGGGATGTCGCAATGTATCTAAATTGTTTTTGCCTGCCGGTTATGACTTTAACAAAATTTTTAAGGCGCTATTAAAGTATAAAGATTTGATTCATTATCAAAAATATGCCAATAATTATGATTACAACAAAGCGGTTTACTTAATGTCTGTCGATAAAGATGTGCGTGATAGCTTGTTGGATAACGCTTTGGTTTTACTCAAAAAAGATGTGCATTACAGTTCGCCAATCGGCGTTGTTTTTTATGAATTTTACGAGGAATTAGATGATGTCCGGAAAATCATTGAGCAGGATAAAGAAAAAATTCAAGTTGTGGTAAGCAGTGCGCCTATAAAAAATGCGATTCCTTTTGG